>CAIVHU010000301.1 GCA_903905735.1 uncultured beta proteobacterium | reverse complement strand
GCAGTTCAGTTGTTACTTGGGCACACCAAAATTGAGAGCACCGTGAGGTATCTGGGAATTGAGGTCGAAGACGCACTTGAAATGGCCGAGCAGACCGATATTTAACGGAAAACTTTGCCGTGGGACGTCACGGAAATTTTGACCGCCGGACAGCGGTCATTGGTGACTGTCGGCAACTGGCCCACTCCGGCCTATAACCTCTTACAAACCTAAGACCGCAATCGGGGCATACGCAAAGTTCGCGAGTGACTTCTGGCTGGTAACGCGTTGGATTTCCTGTAAGCCACCGTTCGCGAGCACCCGCAACCGCTGCACAGGAGCCGACTGTGCCGACCTTCTGATTTTTCGTGGTGGATGACTGCTCTGGAGAAATTGGCTCAGCGAATGGCCGCTTATGAGCACTGATTCCCAATGGCAGCACTTGGTCGATGGCGGGTGCCCGCTTTGACGAAGTTCCCGTCACATTGCTGTCCTTCAATTCCGGTTTGCCAACGGCTGCTTTGGAGAACGCAAATCGCAAATTTCAATGACCGGCGCTGTACAGACGGTCCTCGGTCTTCTCCTTTCCAGTTATTTAAAAGTGAATTTTCATGTCGTCAGTCTTGCTGGCGCAGGCTTTGAATGCTACTGTCAGACCTGACTGTGCAACTTATCAATGTTGAACAGCACAACTGCATTGCCGTCCAGAACCATTTGTAGTTACTGCCCTTGGGTTGGTTTGGTGCGCTCCGCTTGCCTGAGCGCCTGCGGCGCGCCATCATGTGGTTGACGACAATGTGCCAATGAAAACGCTTATCCGCTACGCCCGCCAGAGATGCACCGCCATGGTGATTGTTGCTGCAGCCATGGCCAAGATGGCTTGGGCCGCTGAGCCCGTAGCCCCCTGGCCTGTACAGACACAGGTGCACACACTCGATGGCCACCGCGTCACGCTGGACGTGTACCCGAGCGCCGACCCGCCGCGCGGGGCAGCCATCCTCTCACATGGATTCACGCGCAGCCGACGCACCTTGGCAGGTCATGCGCAGGCGCTGGCCAATGCCGGTGTGCTGACGTTGACGCCGGACCTGCCCTGCACCTTCGACTTCCGCTGCAACGCCCGGGCCCTGGCCGCGTTGATAGGCTTACTGCGTACCGGCGGAAACTTCGGTGCGCCGGTTGAGAAGGTGATGCTCGTGGGCTTCTCAGCCGGAGGGTTATCCAGCCTTCTGGCGGCAGACTCGCCAGGCGTGGTTGGCTTCGTCGGATTGGACCCGTTCGACCGGACGATGCCGGGCGAATCTGAGCGACTGGGTCTGGCGGCAGCCGGTCGGCTTCGTACCGAAGCGCTGCTGCTGCGTGCCCCACCGTCGCGCTGTAACGCTGAAGCCGTGGCGGCACCTTGGGGCCATGCGCTGCCTTCGCTATGGCGCGACGAGTTGATCGCAGGTGCTTCGCATTGTGACTTCGAGTCGCCTAGCGACTGGAAGTGTCGCCTGGCCTGCGGAGATACCGACCCGATTCGCCAGCAGCGGGTACGTCAGGGGTTGATGGACGCCGCGACGCGCTGGTTGCGCTGATCCGATCGCTCGGGAGGTCGTGGGGTCAAGCTCTGCTTTTAGCCCCGTGTCTTGAGGCCTTGGTTCGTAGACATCCGTGACCAATCTGTCTGAACCATTCATGGCTACCAGTGCTCGCTGCCTGGTTCGCCCTTAAATGGGCCAACCAGCTCCGGGGTAATCCAGCCGCCGTAAAAGCCGCCAGGCTGAGGCCTCACTCTGGCACCATCGATCGGGCAATTCAGATTCGCCGGATAAAAAGCGACGCAGTCGGCCAAAATTTCGGCACCTGCCAGCGGCTTTGGGTAGCTCCAAGCCACCCGGGGCAGGCGGCTTTCGTCCGATACCAGGCTCCAATACGTTGCCGGCCCTTTCCATTCACAAAACGATCCCCCACCCGCAGCTTCCAGCAGGTGTTTTGCGACGTCGTCCCAGGGCAAGTAAACACTTGGCGGGTGAGAGGTCTCCAAAACGAGTACGGCGCGATGCGTACGGGCTACCTCCACTTCTCCCCAGTGCACCACCACTTCTCGGGTGTCCTGCACCAACCGCGGTGGACGCGGAAAGTCCCACACCGATGTTTGGCCCGGCCCCGGTGGCGTGGCGAAAGTCGGGCGTGTCTGGCCCTGCCACTTCCATTGCTGCCGTGCAATGCGAATCCAATCAGGTAGTTCGTCCATGAGTGCCGTCATCCCTTGGTTGTCTTCATTGGATTTCAATACGCTACGTCTGACTTTACCGCTTGCCAAGGCGGTGACTTATTGGCTTTGATGCATTTGCGTTGTTGCAGTGAGGCATACAGTAGGCGAAAAGTTAACCTATGGGCTGCTGAATGCGAGTTCCGCTCAGGTTAAGCGACTACTTTTTTCCAGCAGGTTCAGTACCTGTTTGCGCAAAGCGTCGTTCTCTTTTTCCAGCTGACCGATGCGGCGTTTGAGTGCTTTGACATCCTCACCTGGCGCGCAGGAATCCGGTGCCTAAACGCCCTCCTCCTGATCACTGGGTTCGTCAGACAACACGCATGGTTTGCGCTTGGCCTCGCGCACCCGCTTGGCTGCCTGCTTGAGTTCATCCGTGCCGCCGACAGCCGCAGCCACCTGCTCTTGGGCCGGCAAACTGGCCACCGCAGCTGCAGCGTTGAGGGAGATTGCACCGGATTTCAACGCGGCCACCACTTCAGGCGCCGCCTGTTTCCGGATTTTTTCAATCAGCACCACCTGGTTGCTGCTGAGTCGGGCCGCTTTGGCGATGTCGTCGCGACTCGCCAGCGGTGCCGCCGATACCGTTTCCCCTGTAGGTTCAGAATCATCCCAGGGCGGCGTATCCGCAGATTTGTTGACGCTGGCTTCAGCAGATACTGTCGTCGAACTTGCTGAGGCCAGGGTGCGGCTGCGTCGGGCGGCCATGATCTCGCGTTTTCGCAAAGCCAATACGCCGCGCTGAAAGTCCGACACGCTGCGTCGGCCAAGGTGTTGGTCAATCATCCACAAGTGGACACCTTCTAAGCTCTTGAACAGTAAGGGGTCCATGATCCTCAGGCTTGCTGCCGGAAGCTGAAATAGGCAAGCTCAATCCATCACAAACCAGATGGAGAGAAAAGCATGAAGAACGGTCGGAACTATTGGGCAGGG
>CAIVHU010000300.1 GCA_903905735.1 uncultured beta proteobacterium | reverse complement strand
GGCTCTTGATTGCCTCTACGTGCCCTGCCCAATAGTTCCGACCGTTCTTCATGCTTTTCTCTCCATCTGGTTTGTGATGGATTGAGCTTGCCTATTTCAGCTTCCGGCAGCAAGCCTGAGGATCATGGACCCCTTACTTTATTTTCAATGTGAAATCCCTGCCAATCAATTGCGGGATGATGTGTCATATCCATTGAAGCCGTTTCAGCGGGTGGTCATCGTGAAGTTCGTGGCCGGGTTGTCGAGATTGGAGTTGTAAAGATGGCGATACCGTCGATCAGCATCAAAGTATTCATAGCTACGATCCGTTATCTTCGACCTGACGCGCCAGTATCAAATCCAAAGAAGTGGTATTTGACACAAAAAGAGCATTGGATTGGCTGGCTTTCAGAATACAACGGGCCTGGTGCCTATGGGCGCAAGACGGGTGTTCACCGAGACGCGAAATTTGCCTACAACCATGTTGTTCAACCTGAGCTGCTGTTATACCTTGCAACAGCATCAGGTGTTGATGGCGAACTCGTGGCCGCCGCCAATCGTGCTTTTGAAAATCGAAAATCACTGATGCAGGCAGCCGGTGAAATCCGCGCCATCATTCCCTGGGAAACAGTCGCCGTCGCTTTATGGCCCAAATACAAATTCATGGAGCCATGAACAAGTGCATTCAATGTGGCTCCACGAGCTACAAACCCATCATCAAGCGTGACGCTCAGGGCGTGATGCGGCCATCTGGAGAATTTCAGTGCACTGGCTGCAGCTTGATTTTCAGCAGCATCGACGCGTGGCGAATGGGTGACACTGGTCGTGGTGAAACGCCAAAATCGGATGAATCCGTGCCGCTGTCACCACCCACACCTGCGTAAACCAAGTTCATCCAGGCGAGTCCCGAAACAACAATAACTATGGCCACCCAAAACGCAAATCTTTCATCCTTCATCTGGTCCGTCGCCGACCTGTTACGCGGCGACTACAAACAATCCGAATACGGCAAGGTGATCCTGCCCTTCACGGTGTTGCGCCGTCTGGACTGCGTGCTGGAGCCGACCAAAGCCGAAGTACTGGCCGAGAAGGTTTTGCGGGAAAAAGCTGGGTTGAACCCCGAACCGTTCCTGTTGCGCAAGTCCAGCCAGTTCTTCTACAACACCTCGCCGCTGGACCTCAAAAAGCTCATGGGCGACCAGGACCACATTGGTGAGAACCTGCGCGCCTACATGCAGGCTTTTTCACCAGCCGTGCGCGACATTTTTGAGAGCTTTGAGTTCCACACCCAGATCGACAAGCTGGCCAAGTCCGGCCTGCTGTACATGGTCACCGAGAAGTTCGCCTCCATCGACCTGCACCCCAGCGTGGTCAGCAATGCCGAAATGGGTGCCGTCTTTGAAGAGCTGATCCGCAAGTTTGCTGAGCTGTCCAACGAGACCGCTGGTGAACACTTCACCCCGCGTGAGGTGATCCGCCTGATGGTCAACCTGCTGTTCATTGAAGATGACCAAGCATTGACCCAACCCGGTGTGGTGCGCAGCCTGTATGACCCCACCGCAGGAACAGGTGGCATGCTCAGTGTGGCCGGTGAACATCTGGCCAGTCTGAACCCCCATGCCCGCCTGGTGATGTACGGCCAGGAACTCAATCCCGAGTCCTATGCCATCTGCAAGGCCGACATGCTGATCAAGGGCCAGGACATTGGCAACATCATCTTTGGCAACACCCTGTCCAATCCACCGTTTGGCGTCGAGTGGAAGAAGATCGAGGCTGTGATCCGCAAGGAAGCTGAACAGCAAGGCTTCAACGGGCGTTTTGGCCCCGGCCTGCCCCGCGTCAGCGATGGCTCGCTGCTGTTTTTGCTGCACCTGATCGCCAAGATGCGCCCGGCTGTGGATGGCGGCAGCCGTTTTGGCATCGTCCTGAACGGCTCACCGCTGTTTACCGGGGGTGCTGGCAGTGGCGAGAGCGAGATCCGCCGCTACGTGCTGGAGAGTGACCTAGTGGAAGCCATCATCGCCTTGCCCACCGACATGTTCTACAACACCGGCATCAGCACCTATGTCTGGATCGTCAGCAACCGCAAACCGCAGGCGCGCAAAGGCAAGGTGCAACTGATCGATGCCAGCAGCTTCTGGCAGAAGATGCGCAAGAGCCTCGGGTCCAAGCGCAAGGAACTGAGCCCGGAGCACATCGAGGACATCACCCGCCTGTTTGGCGACTTCAAGGAAGTCAGCCGCCAGGTGGACGGCAGCCCGGTGCCGATCAGCAGGATCTTTGACAACGATGCCTTTGGTTACCACACCATCACCGTGGAGCGGCCCGAGCGGGATGCCGCTGGCAACGTGGTGCTGGGCAGCAAAGGCAAGGGCAAAGGCAAGCCGGTGGCTGACTCCAGCCTGCGCGATACCGAAAACGTGCCCTTGAGCGACGACATCGCCGCCTATTTCAAGCGTGAGGTGCTGCCCCATGCGCCGGATGCCTGGATCGACACCGACAAAACCAAGGTGGGTTACGAGATCCCGTTCAACCGGCACTTTTACGTTTTCAAGCCACCGCGCCCGCTGGCCGAGATTGACGCCGAGCTCAAGGGCGTGACCGACCGGATACTCACCATGATCAACGGGCTGACAGCATGACGCTTGCCACCACACCCACAGAGTTTTCGCAGGATGGCGATTACCAGCACCTGCTGGGCCGCATTTCCACGACCTACACCACTGGCCAGTTGCGGGCTACCCAAGCGGTCAACACGCACATGACCGAAACCTATTGGCAAATTGGCCACGATATTGTTGAATTTGAACAAGGCGGAAAGCTCAGGGCCACCTACGGCCGGGCGCTGCTGGCCAGCCTGAGCCGTGATTTGACCCTGCGCCATGGCAAGGGGTTTAGCCGCAGCACCGTCATCCGGATTCGCCAGTTTTACCTTCAGTACCCAAAAGGTGCGACGCTGTCGCACCAATTAAGCTGGTCGCATGTTGTGGAGCTGCTCAAAATTGACGACCCACTGGAGCGCAGTTTTTACGAACAACAGGCCATTCGTGAAAAATGGACGATTCGTGAGCTGGTGCGCCAAAAAGACACCTCCCTGTTTCTGCGTCTGGCCGCTGGCAAAGACAAAGCCGCCATCCTGGCGCTGGCGGCGCAGGGCCAAATTGTGGCGCAGCCTGGCGACCTGATGCGTGATCCCTATGTCTTTGAGTTTCTCAAAATCCCCGAACCCTATCGGGTGGCTGAATCCACGTTGGAGAGCCGCCTGTGTGACCACCTTCAGCCATTTTTGCTGGAGTTGGGCAAAGGCTTTACCTTTGTCGGCAGGCAATACCGTATCACCCTGAACAACACCCATTACCGGGTGGATCTGGTTTTTTACCACCGCATCCTGCGCTGCTTTGTGCTGATCGACCTCAAAATCAACGAGGTGCAGCACCACGACATTGGCCAGATGAACCTGTACCTGGGCTACTTTGCTGCCGAGGAGAACACGCCAGAAGACAACCCGCCAATTGGCATCATCATGACCCGGCAAAAAGACGAACTGCTGGTGGAATACGCCACCTACCAGATGAACAGCCAGCTCTTTGTACAGAAATACCAGCTTTATTTGCCCAACCGCGATGAGTTGCGCCGTGAAATTGAACTGGCCTTGTCGCTGTCGGGCAATGACGCTGACGAAAATTCAGAGGGGCAGTCTTGAGCTTTCCGAGATACCCGGCGTACAAGGACAGCGGTGTGGAGTGGCTGGGAGAGGTGCCTGGGCATTGGGAAGTGTCGCGAAGCCGAAGAATGTTTGCTGTTCGCAGTGAACCAGCTCTAGCATCCGACAGGATGCTTACGGCATCACAAAAGTACGGTGTCCTGTATCAGTCTGATTTCGTCGAAATGGAAGGCCGACGGGTTGTCGAAGTGATTTTGGGCAAGGAAAGCCTTAAGCATGTCGAGCCCGACGACTTCATTATTAGCATGAGGAGTTTCCAGGGCGGCATTGAATGGTGCAAGTTGCGTGGCTCGACAAGCTTCCACTATGTGATGCTCAAGCCCATAAAGGAAGTTCACCCGCCATTCTTCGCGCACTTGTTCAAGTCTGTCACCTTCATTCAGGCGCTTCGAACTACAACAGACCTGATTCGTGATGGTCAAGAACTTCGGTATTCAAACTTCGTGCAAGTTGACCTGCCCGTTATCCCAATGGATGAGCAAACTCAAATCGCCGCCTTCCTGGATCGCGAAACCGCGAAGATTGATGCCTTGGTGGCAGAGCAGCGGCGGCTGATGGAGTTGCTGAAAGAAAAGCGCCAGGCCGTCATCTCCCACGCCGTCACCCGTGGCCTGAACCCCGACGCCCCCATGAAGCCATCCGGCATCGAATGGTTGGGGGATGTACCGGAGCATTGGGAGGTGAAGCGGCTGCGTGACGTTGCAAATTTAAATCCGAGTAAATCGGAAATCGCCGCGCTTGGGCGCGATACGTTAGTTTCATTCCTGCCGATGTCAGCCATTGGAGAGGATGGGTCACTAAGCCTTGACTTTGAAAAGCCGATCAGCGAGCTTGAAAATGGGTACACCTATTTCCGCAATGGCGATGTCACCATCGCAAAGATAACGCCTTGCTATGAGAACGGAAAAGGTGCGCTGATGCGTGGACTGACTCAAGGAGTTGGGTTTGGCACAACCGAATTGATTGTTACCCGCCCTAAACCAGACCAGTCAAGCGGGGAGTTTCTTCATTTCTTATTTGTATCGACCGTGTTTCGCAATATCGGTGAGTCTCACATGTATGGCGCTGGTGGCCAAAAACGCGTGCCTGACGACTTTGTCCGAAACTTTGCTACTGGTTTCCCCCCAGTTTCAGAGCAGATAGCAATCACCGATTTTTTGGAGTCTGAACTCGCCAAATTCGACACCCTCACCACCGAAGCCCAGCGTGCTATCGACCTGCTGCAAGAACGCCGCACCGCCTTGATCTCCGCCGCCGTTACCGGCCAGATCGACGTGCGGGGTGAGGTAGCCAGTCGGACACCTGATGCCGCATTTGCATGAAAACACAATTCTGAACCTGGCCGCTGTCACCGACCAGACCAAATAAAGCCAGGGAGTGGCCAATGAGCCTGCACAAAGAAATCAGCTTCGAATCCGAAATCTGCCAACACCTGGCCAGCCACGGCTGGCTGTACTCGGACGGTGATGCCGCAGGCTACGACCGTGCCCGTGCCCTGTTTCCTGCCGATGTGCTGGCCTGGGTGCAAGCCACCCAACCCAAAGCCTGGGACACCCTGGTCAAGAACCACGGTGGCAAAGCTGAAGATACCCTGTTGACCCGCCTGCGCGACCAGCTCGACCAGCGCGGTACGCTCGATGTCTTGCGCCACGGCATCGAGCTGCTGGGCCTCAAAACCCCCTTGACCCTGGCCCAGTTCAAACCGGCGCTGGCGATCAACCCCGACATCCTGGCGCGTTATGCCGCCAACCGCCTGCGCGTGGTGCGCCAGGTGCACTACTCCCTCCATTGTGAAAACAGCATTGATCTGGTGCTGTTTCTCAACGGCCTGCCGGTGGCCACGGTCGAACTCAAGACCGACTTCACCCAAAGCATTGGCGACGCCATCGATCAGTACCGCTTTGACCGCCACCCCAAACCCAAGGGCCAGTCACCCGAGCCCCTGCTGTCATTCCCTGCCGGGGCCTTGATCCACTTCGCCGTCAGCAACAAGGAAGTGGCCATGATCACCAAGCTGGCGGGTCCGGCCACGGTGTTTCTGCCGTTCAACCTGGGCGACGAGGGTGCCGCCGGTAACGAGTGTGGCGTGATGGGTTTGGCGATGCCACAGGCCTGATGCGCTTTCTGACAAGCCTGCTCGACGGCATCCTTGGTGATGGGCTGACCAGGGATGTAGCCCGGAAACAGCCACGTTTGTGGACGCGCTGACTTCCAGTAGGTGCGCAGTTGCTCAAGCAGTCGGGGTGAGAGCATGACGTAGCGGTCTTTGTTGCCTTTGCCTTGGTCGACCCGAATCGTCATGCGCTGGCTGTCAATGTCGGTTACTTTGAGGTGCGTGGCCTCCGACACCCGCAGGCCCGCGGCGTAGGCTGTCATCAGCAGGGTGCGATGTTTGAGGTTCTCAATGCAGTCCAAAAAGTGCATCACCTCCTCTGGGCTCAACACCACTGGCAGCTTGAATGGCTTCTTTGGCATCGGGATGTCATCTGGCGACCAGTGCTGTTTGAGCGTCACTCGGTACAGAAAACGAAGTGCAGAGGTCGCCGTGCTG
>CAIVHU010000299.1 GCA_903905735.1 uncultured beta proteobacterium | reverse complement strand
GATTTGGTCGCCGCCCAACGGCCCAGGACGGTGTCCCCCAAACCACCAACGCAACGAGGGCATCCGAACAGCCTGGAGATGCCTCCCCAAGGCCGGCCATGGAGGCGGGGCACTAACTCCGGTTAAATGGAGAGCCCAGATGCTTACTATCGCTGTATTGGAACCGATGCCTACCGATTTGGTGGCGAACGCGTCTGCGACAACCCGCAAGTCAGAACGGACCGGCTCGATGACCTTGTGTGGCAGCAGGTCATTGAATTACTGGCCAACCCTGGGCGGTTAAAAAGTGAATATGAGCGACGGCTGGTTGTCCTTGAGAAAAAAGAAAAAGCCAGTTTCGATACAGCATCTTTGGAAAGGCAAAGGCTCCAGCTGGAGAAGGGCAAATCTCGACTCATCGACAGCTACACCGATGGCATGATCGAAAAAGCGGACTTCGATCCAAAGGTGCGGCAATTGAAGGTGCGGCTAGAGCAAATCGATCATCAGATTCAAGAGTCACGGCGCAACAATGCAGGTCAAAGCGAGTTGTTCCTTGTGATTAGTCGACTTGAAGATTTTGCATCTGCCGTGCATGACCGATTAGACACAATCGATTTCGCGATGAAACGCGCGGTCATCCTTGGCTTGGTCAAACGTGTCGAAATTCACAAAGACGAGATTGTGGTCGTGTTTCGGGTTGATCCAGATCCAGGGTTCAACGCCGACGAGAATTCGACCAATTCAGACGTTGGAGAGAAAAATATGCAAGATCGTAAGCGGCGTACTGAGCCCCTTGCTTGCCAACGTGCTGCTCGACGAGGTGGACAAGGCGTTGGAGGCGCGAGGCTACAGCTTTGCGCGCTACACCGATGACTGCAACGTCTATGTGGGTAGCCGACAGGCGGGCGAGCGGGTGATGGCACTGCTCAGGAAGTTGTATAGCGGCTTGAAGCTTCAGATCAACGAAGCCAAGAGTGCGGTGACCAGCGCCTTTGGGCGCAAGTTTCTGGGCTATGAGTTGTGGGTGGCCAAGGGCAAAGAAGTCAAATGTGCAGTGGCTTATAAGGCACTGGACAACTTCAAGGTCCGCATTCGGCAACTCACACGCCGCTCGGGTGCGCGCAGCATGGCGCAAGTGGTGGAGAAACTGAGGCCCTACCTGTTGGGTTGGCAGGCGTACTTCGGGCTGGCGCAAACGCCCAGGGTCTGGCGAGAACTGGACGAGTGGCTGCGCCATCGGCTGCGGGCCATCCAGCTCAAGCACTGGAAGAGGCCGAAGGCGATCTATCGGGAACTCAAGGTACTTGGGGCATCGGAAGATGTGGCCAACCAAGTGGCGGGCAACTGCCATCGCTGGTGGCGCAACAGTGATGGTGTCATCAAGCGCGTGTTGACCATTGCGTACTTTGATCGACTGGGTGTGCCAAGACTGTCATGACCTCAAACTCTCGAACCGCCCGGTGCGGACCCGCATGCCGGGTGGTGTGGCAGGGGTGCCTCCCATCAGGGAGGCCCTCTATGCCGATGCTATTGAGAAGCTGTTTGGCAATCGCCCTTTGCTTTGGCGGATTCGGCCAGAGAGGGTGAGTCCATACGATCCAGTTAAGGGATTACCCTAAAATCCAATATCCCCGTGGAGGTGATTGCTGTCAGGCGGCGCTTGTTCTGCAGGCACGACGCCCGCTGTGGTGGTGTTGGAAAAAGGGTGAATATTCCGATTCGCAACTGCGTTGCTGGTCACTTTTCAAAGGTAGTTATGCCATGCAAATCAATGATGATCAAGCCCAGCGTCTGAGAGCGTCACTGGAGTCCTTGAGTGAACGAATTGGCCGCTTGGCCATCGGCTTGGGCATCAAATTGGATGACCAGCGTGCCGTGCAGAAGTTGATGGCACAGCCGCAGATCCCGCCTATTGAGAAAGAGCGCAGGTCAACGCCCGCCGAAGGCGACATCAGTATTCTGTCGACGTCCGGTGAACGACGCGCAGCCCATTTGCGCGAAGAGCTTCGTGGCTTGCTGGTGTTGCGCTACCACCTGGAGACCGTCATCCTGAACGATAACGGGCTGAAGGTGACCCAGCAAATCATTGAGCAGGCAGAACAGCATCTGATTCACAAAGGCTTCAAGCCCGGCGCCAACGGGCTCGATCTCGACAATTTTTTCAACGCAAAGTAATTCAACATGAATCTCACGCCGGATACCGAGCTGATCGAAAACTATGTTTTCGATGAAATCAGCATTGGACAAAGTGCGCGCTTGCTACGTGCACTTAAATTGGAGGACATCCGCGCGTTTGCCGCCGTGTCTGGTGACACCAATCCCGCCCATCTGGACCCTGAATACGCCAATGACACGCTGTTTCATGGCGTGATCGCCCATGGCATGTGGAGTGGCGCGCTGATATCAGCCTTGCTGGGAACGCAGTTTCCCGGCCCCGGCACGATTTATCAGGATCAGGCCCTGCATTTTGTCAAGCCGGTTCGTGTGGGCGACACGCTGACGGTGACGGTGACGGTGACGTCCAAGAACCCGGAGAACCACAGCATCGAGCTCGACTGCCAGGTGGTCAATCAAAAAGGCATTTGCGTGCTCAGTGGCACCGCCCGGGTGCTGGCGCCGACCGTCAAGGTGCGTTTGCCCCGCGTGGCAGCGCCTCAAATCCAGTTATACGACCCCCAGATACGCTTCAAACAATTGCTCGCTATGGGCGACAAGCTTGAGCCTGTGCGCTGCGCGGTGGTGCACCCGTGTGACGAGGGTTCCTTGAGCGGTGCCATGGATGCGGCCCGCTACGGCCTGATCGTCCCGGTGCTGATTGGCCCGGAAGTGCGAATTCGCCATGTGGCCGCCGAGGCTGGCATCGACTTGACAGGCGTCGAGATTGTCAATCAGCCGCACAGCCATGCTGCTGCGGAGGCAGCAGCTGACATGGCCGCTACCGGCAATGTGGAAATGCTCATGAAGGGCAGCTTGCATACCGACGAGCTGATCCATGCCGTGTTGTCCAAAGCCGTGTTACGCACCGGGCGGCGCATGTCGCATGTGTTCCGCTTTGATGTGCCGCTGTATCACAAACCCCTGCTGATCACCGATGCGGCGCTGAACATCCGGCCCACCTTGGAGGAAAAGATCGACATCATCCAAAACGCCATTGACTTTGCCCGTGTCATGGGCGTGGCAACACCCAAAGTGGCGATTCTGTCGGCAGTGGAGACGGTCAATCCCAACATTCCATCGACCATTGATGCATCCGCCTTGTGTAAGATGGCTGAACGAGGGCAAATCATCGGTGGCGTGCTGGACGGCCCGCTGGCGTTTGACAATGCCATTTCGATGCACGCGGCGCAAATCAAGCACATCACCTCGGCTGTAGCCGGACACGCCGATATTCTGGCGGTGCCTGATCTGGAAAGCGGCAACATGCTGGCCAAGCAACTTGAGTACCTGGCGGGTGCCAGTGGTTCCGGGTTGGTGCTGGGCGCACGCATACCCATTGCACTCACCAGCCGGGCGGAGGGGCCGTCCAACCGGGTTGCATCGGCTTTATTGGGATTATTGGTGGCGCACAACGCGCGGCGCAGTCAGCCTCGTACTGCCTGGTAGGAGTTTCATGGCTATTCTTTCAGTGAATGCGGGGTCATCCTCGCTCAAATTTTCCCTCTATCCCATGATCAGTGGAGGTGTCCAGCCGGAAGTTCTCTCTGGACTCATTGAAGGACTGGAGCCTGGTGGCACGCCGCAGATGACTTGGACCTACCAGGGCCAGCGTCAGACGCGTGCCCTGGTGCTGCAGCCGGGCCATGTTTTTG
The DNA here is from genome assembly GCA_903905735.1 of uncultured beta proteobacterium. Lineage (GTDB taxonomy): Bacteria > Pseudomonadota > Gammaproteobacteria > Burkholderiales > Burkholderiaceae_C > Rhodoferax. Next base: position 11,355 of record CAIVHU010000299.1, on the reverse strand, counting down.
CCCAGGCCTTGTTGAGTCTGCGTGATTTATTGGCGCAATTGCCGGGGGTGCCCGCGCTCCAGGCCGTGAGTCATCGGGTCGTGCATGGTGCGGCGATGTACCGGGCCAGTATGTTTGTGACGGATGAGGTGCTGGCCCAGTTGACTGAATTCAACTCTTTGGCACCACTGCACCAACCGCATAACCTGGAGGGCATACGTGCCTTTCGTGAGGCGTTCCCTGGCATGCCCCAGGTGGCCTGTTTTGACACCGCGTTCCATGCCACGTTACCCGAGGTCGATTACCGGTTTGCCTTGCCAGAAACCCTCTATCAGCAGGGCCTGCGGCGTTATGGTTTTCATGGGCTGTCGTACCAGTATGTGATAGGTAAGTTGCTGGTGCATTCCCCGCGCGCCAAGGGGCGCACCCTGATGGCCCATCTGGGCAATGGTGCCAGCATGTGTGCTGCGCTGGATGGCAAGAGTTGCTCGACGAGCATGGGTTTTTCGGCACTTGACGGGCTGATGATGGGAACGCGCCCGGGTTCACTCGATTCGGGTGTCCTGCTCTATTTATTGGAGCAAGGTTGGGATCACGCCAGGCTGCAAAAGCTACTCTACAAGCAATGTGGCTTACTGGGCATGTCGGGCATTTCCGCAGACATGCGGCGTTTGCGCGCGGATTCTTCTGACCACGCCAAATTGGCGATTGATGCCTTCACCTACCGGGTGGTGCGCGAAATCGGCGCGCTGGTGGCCTGCATGCAAGGCCTGGATGTGATGGCTTTCAGCGGTGGCATTGGCGAACATGACGTGACCCTGCGGGCCGAAGTGGGTCAAAAGCTGGCCTGGATGGGCGTGGTGATTGACCCCGAACTCAATGCCCAGGCCACCGGGAGCCAAGTCACGGCCATTCATGCCGCGTCGAGCCAGATTGAGGTTTGGGTGGTGCCAACGGACGAAGGCGTGGTGGCGGCGCGCGAGGCCGCCAAGCTGATCGGCGGGTGACCGGTTCGGTCCCCTGTCGTTGAACCGGCTTTGAGATACTCGCGGCATGCAACTACAAGATATTCTGTATTCCCAGGGCTTTGGCACACGCCGTGTGTGCGCCGGTTTGATTCAGCAAGGGTTGGTTCAGGTTTATAAGGAAAATGAGCCTCTAGCCCCCGTCAAAATTGCGCAAGCAGCTATGGAATTTGAAGCGGCTGGTTTGCGCTTCAGGGTCCAGGGTGTGGACTGGCCGTACGCTGAAAAAGCTTACATTCTGTTGCACAAACCTGCGGCGACTGAGTGTTCGCAAAAGCCATCCACCTATCCCAGCATCTACACCTTGTTGCCGGCACCGTTGCGCCAGCGGCCACAAAAAGGGGCGGTACAGGGCGTGCAGGCGGTGGGCCGGCTGGATCAGGACACCACCGGCATGCTGTTGCTGACCGATGACGGCCAGTTTATTCACCGCATGAGTTCGCCACGGTACCATGTGCCCAAGGTCTATGAAGTCACCGTGAAGCACCCGCTTGACGAACGCCAGGTCAGTCACTTGCTGGCCGGTGTGGTGCTGGATGACGACCCGAAACCGGTGCGTGCTGCCGCGTGTGAAGCGATCTCCAGCCATCATCTGCGCCTGACCCTTACCGAGGGCAAATACCACCAGGTCAAGCGCATGCTGGCAGCCGTCAGCAATCGGGTGGAGGGTTTGCACCGCTCGCAAATTGGGGGCCTGACTCTGCCCGATGACCTGCTGCCAGGACAATGGCAATGGCTGGATGCCACTGACCTGGCGCTCATCAATCAGCCTGTACCAAGCCTGATGTCGGGACGGTCAGCATAGGCGCCGGGGCCATGCCAGTCGGTGGTGTGCCTTCTTGCTGTCTGGCGGAGCCGGTGCAACGCTCGGGTATGCTTGAGCGATGAATTTGCTGTTTGAGTCGTTTGGGCGTGCGCTTCTGGATTGTTTTCGGCCGCGCGTGATGCTGCTGTCGGTAGCGCCGCTGGTGCTGGTCGCGGTATTGTCTGTTACTTTGGGCAGTTTGTATTGGGAGACCAGTCTGGCCTGGGTGCGTGCCACCCTGGAGGCATCGAGCGTCGTCAATGTGGTGTCGGGCTGGATGCAGTCGCTGGGTCTGGGGGGCATCACCTCGTTGCTGGCTCCCCTGATCGTGGTGGTGGCCATCATGCCGGTTTTGGTAGTGGTGTCCCTGCTGTCGGTGGCCCTGCTGATGACACCGGCGCTTACCAAGCTGGTGGCCAACAAACGCTTCCCGCAACTGGAGCGCAAGGAAGGCGGATCCCTGCTGCTGGGCTTGGCCTGGTCTGTGTTGTCTACCCTCTTGGCGCTGTTGGCGCTGGTGGTGTCCATTCCGCTGTGGTTCATCCCGCCGCTGATTCTGGTGTTGCCACCCCTTATCTGGGGTTGGCTCACCTACCGCGTGATGGCCTTTGATGCCTTGGCGACGCACGCCAGTGCTGACGAGCGGCGCGAATTATTTCGCAGGCACAGGATGGCGTTGCTGGGCGTCGGTGTCTTTTGCGGTTATTTGGGTGCAGCGCCCAGCGTGATCTGGGCTTCCGGGGTGTTGTTTGCAGCGGCTTTCGTGGTGCTGGTGCCCGTCGGTATCTGGCTCTACACCTGGGTGTTTGCATTGTCGTCCCTGTGGTTTGCGCATTACTGTCTGCAAGCCTTGCAGGCCTTGCGGGATGAGCGTGGAATGGATGCATCTATGCGCGGTGAACAGGTGATGCAGGCGACATTGTCTGAACCTGAAGCGTTACCATTGATGAATGAATCCAATCCCTCAGCCTCCCCTGACCTCTGAACAGCGCCCCGGTTTTCGCCTGATCGTCGTGGGTGACGAAATCCTGTCGGGCAAACGCGCTGACAAGCATCTGCCCAAAGTCATTGAGCTGCTCAAGGCGCGTGGCCTGCAACTGGACTATGCTGAGTATGTGGGGGATGACCCGCAGCGCATTACCGCCGTGCTCAAGCGCGCCTTTGAATCGGGTGACGTGGTGTTTTCCACCGGTGGCATTGGTGCCACACCAGATGATCACACGCGCCAGTGTGCCGCCAAGGCACTGGGTGTGCCTTTGGCCCTGCATCCGCAGGCCAAAGCACTGATCGAGCAGCGCATGCAAGACATGGCCCGCGAGCAGGGCAAGGTGTATCAGCCCTCTGATGCAGACAATTTGCACCGTCTCAACATGGGTGTGTTCCCGGTGGGGGTCAGTGTCATTCCCAACCCGTTCAACAAGATCCCGGGTTTCAGTTGCGCCCGGGTGCACTTTGTACCGGGTTTTCCGGTGATGGCCTGGCCGATGATCGAGTGGGTGCTGGATACCTGTTACCCGCAATGGTTTCAGACGCAGGCCTGGCTGGAGCGCTCGGTGATTGTTTTTGGTGCCATGGAAGCCACGCTGACTCCGCTGATGGAACAACTGGAGCAAGAGAACCCGGGCGTGAAGGTATTCAGTCTGCCCAGCGTGGATCATCCTGAGTGGGGGCGGCACATTGAACTCGGAGTGAAAGGCGCGCCGGGCCTGGTGGGTCCTGCCTACGGTTCGTTATTGGCGGGTCTAAAGACATTTCAACTGAAATTAGGCCCCGAATTGGTGCAAAACTGAAAAATTTGCTTTGGTGCAATGAGTTGCACCAAATTAGTGCTTTTGATGTCTGGGTCATTTAAAATCGGTCAGTCCATCTCAACCCGGTGCAATGCCTGGTCGCCGATTGGCGCCAAACTCAGTGCAAAATGGGGGCCATGCTGCAGTTGCTTCACTCGCATCAAGACTGGCATAAAACCTGCATTCATTTTCATTAACCCTTTCTCAACAGTAACCAGGAGTATTTGATGGCCAAGACCGTCGCAGATGTCATGAAGATGGTGAAAGACAACGAAGTCAAGTTTGTTGACTTCCGTTTCACCGATACCCGTGGCCAAGAACAGCACGTGACCGTGCCTGTTTCGCATTTTGATGAAGACAAGTTCACCGGCGGACACGCGTTCGACGGCTCCTCTATCGCGGGCTGGAAGGGCATTGAAGCGTCGGACATGCAACTCATGCCCGACCCCAACACGGCCAACATCGACCCTTTCTTTGAGGAAACCACGCTGTTTTTGAGCTGTGACGTGGTCGAACCTGGTGATGGCAAGGCCTACGACCGCGATCCGCGCTCGATTGCCCGCCGTGCTGAAGCCTATTTGAAGGCCTCCGGCATTGGTGATACCGCCTACTTCGGCCCCGAGCCTGAATTCTTCATCTTTGACAACGTCCGTTGGAATACCGACATGTCGGGCACCTTCTTCAAGATCGAAGAGTACGAAGCCCCCTGGAATTCCGGTACCAAGCTAGAAGGCGGCAACCGCGGTCACCGCCCCACCGTCAAAGGCGGTTACTTCCCGGTGCCTCCGATCGACAGCACGCAAGACATGCGCGCCGAAATGGTGCTGATTCTTGAATCCCTGGGCATCCCCGTTGAGGTGTTCCACCACGAAGTGGCTGGCGCAGGTCAGAACGAGATCGGTACCAAGTTCACCACGCTGGTTGAGCGCGCTGACTGGACTCAAGTTTTGAAATATGTCGTTCAAAACGTGGCCAATGCCTATGGCAAGACCGCCACCTTCATGCCCAAGCCCATCGTTGGCGACAACGGTTCCGGCATGCACGTGCACCAGTCCATCTGGAAAGACGGCAAAAACCTGTTTGCCGGTGACGGCTACGCAGGCCTGTCCGACTTTGCGCTGTATTACATCGGCGGCATCATCAAGCACGCCCGTGCCCTGAACGCCATCACCAATCCTGGAACCAACAGCTACAAACGCCTGGTTCCTGGCTTTGAAGCGCCTGTGAAACTGGCTTACTCTGCCAAGAACCGTTCGGCTTCGATCCGGATTCCTTACGTCGCCAATCCCAAGGGCCGTCGTATCGAAGCGCGCTTCCCCGATCCGCTGATGAACCCGTACCTGGGCTTCTCGGCCTTGATGATGGCCGGTCTGGACGGCGTGGAGAACAAGATCCACCCGGGCGAAGCTGCCACAAAGGATCTGTATCACCTGCCGCCTGAAGAGAACGCGCTGATCCCGACCGTTTGCCACAGCCTGGACCAGGCGCTGGAATGCCTGGACGCTGATCGCGGCTTCTTGACCAAGGGTGGTGTGTTCACCGACAGCATGCTCGATGCCTACATTGAGCTCAAAATGGGCGAAGTCACTCGCCTGCGTATGGCGACTCACCCGATCGAGTTCGAGATGTACTACTCCCTGTGATCTGACTCCTCACCAGGTGGGTCAGCCATGACAACTTGGATGATATAAAAAGGACGGCCTGTGCTGTCCTTTTTTATTATGGGAAACTATGCCGACGGGGTGCACAACCAGCGGCTGGCTGTGCACTATGTGGGGTCATGATTGATAAAGTGGAATTGCTATGAAACGATTGTGGATGCTGGTGGCATGTTGGGGTGCAGTGCTGGCCCCCAGCTGGGCGCAAGACGCCATTTACCGCTGCGGCAACGAGTACACCAACACCAAACCGGATGCGCGCGCCAACAAAGGCTGCAAGCTGGTGGAAGGTGGCAACGTCACCATCGTGCAGGGCACACCTGTGCCCAAATCCTCGTCTCCAAAATCCAATTCTGCATCCGGTAACAATGCGCCCCGCGTGGATGCTGCCCAGCAAAAGTTGCGTGACTCCGACAGTCGCCGGATCTTGCAGGAAGAGCTGACGAAGGCTCTGGCCCGCCAGGAAGAACTCAAAAAAGAATACAACAACGGCGAACCCGACAAACTTGGCCCGGAAACCCGTAATTACCAGAAGTATCTGGACCGTGTGGCCGAACTCAAAGCCAACCTGGCCCGCAACGAGAGTGATATCGCCGGTATCCGCCGCGAAATTGACCGGTTGCCGCCCGCAAGCGGCGCCCCGGGGCAATGACTTCGCATGGCGTTGACGTTCAGCAACTTAGCCATTCCCACACCGTGACCCAAGACGTATCCGCAAACGCTGAACGTTATAAAGCCTTTGATTTGCTGGCGACCCTGGTGGCCGTCGTGCGCAGTGAAGGGGAGGTGCTATTTGTCAACGCCGCCATGGAAGACGCGCTGGGTGTGTCACGGCGCATCATGGTCGGAGCGCATTTTCCGGATTGCTTCACCCAGCCGGAGCATTTACGCAACATTTTGAGAGGTGTCGGGGGCAATGATTTTTCGGCCTTGCGCTACGACGCCGCCTTGCTGCGGGTGAGCCGTGACGCGCTGCCGGTGCATGTGATCGTCACCTTGACCGAGGGGCCAGAAATTATTGTCGAGCTGCTGCCTTTGGAACAACAGGCGCGGCAAGACCGCGAGGAGCGCCTGGCCGAGCAGGCGCTGGCCAACAAGGAGTTGATCCGCAATCTGGCGCACGAAATCAAAAATCCTTTAGGCGGTATTCGCGGTGCCGCGCAGTTGCTCGAGATGGAGCTGGCGTCGCCCGACCTCAATGAATACACCCAGGTCATCATCCATGAGGCCGATCGCTTGCAGTCGCTGGTGGACCGGCTACTGGCCCCGCACCGCAAGGCGCATGTGGTGGGTGATGTGAACATTCACGAAGTCTGCGAGCGGGTGCGCTCGCTGATCCTTGCTGAGTTTCCCAAAGGTCTTGAGGTGGTGCAGGACTACGACACCTCCATCCCCGAGTTTCGCGGCGACCGCGAACAACTCATCCAGGCACTCATCAACATCGCCCACAACGCCTGCCAGGCGCTGTCGGAACGTATCGCACAAGGGGATGCGCGGCTGATTTTTCGTACCCGGGTGGCACGTCAGACCACATTTGGCAAGCAGCGTTACCGGTTGGCATTGGAATTGCATGTGATTGATAACGGGCCTGGCGTGCCAGACTCGATCAAGGACCGAATTTTTTATCCACTGGTGTCGGGGCGCGAGGGAGGTTCCGGACTCGGGCTGACATTGGCGCAAACCTTTGTCCAGCAGCACCAAGGTTTGATCGAGTGTGACAGCTTCCCCGGACTGACTGATTTCAAAATACTGATCCCTCTGCCCTGACCCGCAGAATGGCGCACCGCAAGGTGGGCTGTACCCGGCCAGAGCTTGGGTACCTAACGAGGTGACCGAACACTATGAAGCCCATCTGGATTGTTGATGACGACCAGTCGATCCGCTTCGTGCTTGAAAAAGCGCTGCTGCGTGACAACCTGCCCACCCGCAGCTTCACCAATGCCCGTGATGTGCTGACTGCCTTGGCCGACGACGAAGACCGTGGCCCGCAGGTGCTGGTCAGCGACATCCGCATGCCTGGTGGGTCGGGGCTGGATCTGCTGGAAAAGGTCAAGACGAAGCTGCCCGGGCTGCCGGTCATCATCATGACGGCCTATTCCGATCTGGACAGCGCTGTGTCGGCCTTTCAGGGCGGTGCGTTCGAGTACTTGCCCAAACCCTTTGACTTGCCCAAAGCCGTTGAGCTGATTCGTCGCGCCGTGGAAGAAAGCCAGCGCGAAGAGGTGGCGGAAGAGCGCATTTCTGACGCGCCCGAGATGCTCGGCCAGGCCCCGGCCATGCAGGACGTGTTCCGGGCCATTGGCCGGCTGAGCCAGAGCAACGTTACGGTGATGATCACCGGTGAATCCGGCTCGGGCAAAGAGCTTGTGGCCAAAGCACTGCACAAGCACTCATCCCGCGCCAATGGGCCATTTGTAGCTATTAATACCGCAGCAATTCCGAAAGATTTGCTCGAATCCGAACTGTTCGGCCATGAGCGCGGTGCGTTCACCGGCGCGCAAACCATGCGCCGGGGCCGTTTTGAGCAGGCCGACGGTGGCACGCTGTTCTTGGACGAGATTGGCGACATGCCGTTTGACCTGCAAACCCGACTGTTGCGGGTGCTGTCAGACGGGCACTTCTACCGCGTCGGCGGCCACGGTGCGGTCAAAACCAATGTGCGGGTGATTGCCGCCACGCACCAGAATCTGGAGCAGCGCGTCAAGGACGGCGGATTCCGCGAGGATTTGTTTCACCGCCTGAATGTCATCCGCCTGCGCCTGCCCGCGCTGCGTGAGCGTCGTGAAGATATTCCAGCGCTCACGCGCCATTTCCTGAAGCAAAGTGCAGCGCAGCTTGGCGTGGAGCCCAAACGCATTTCCGAAGCTGCCCTGGCCTGGCTGGGTGATTTTTCTTTTCCGGGCAATGTGCGCCAGTTGGAGAACATCTGCCACTGGCTCACCGTTATGGCCCCGGCGCAACTGATTGAACCCAAAGATTTGCCACCCGAGGTGGAGGTATCACCCGACGGGGTCAGGCCCGTGGCAGCAGATGCCAACCGTGCGTCTGTGACTGAGCAGGCTGCTCCGTCGGGTTCGGCGGATGCACCCACCAAGTCTGGCGCGACGCACGGTGCGGATGAGTCATCCGCTTTGACCGGTGGTGTGGTGAGTGGCACTGAATTGCGCTCGGGTGCTGTGTCGGCAAGGCAGTCACCTGCCGTCAACTGGGAGCTGGGGCTGGACGCTGATGCCCACGCCCTGTTGGCCACAGATCGTTGTGACGTGTGGGACGAACTCACCCGCCGCTTTGAGTCGCGCCTGATCCTGGCGGCCTTGGCCAGCACACGTGGACGGCGTATTGAAGCAGCCCAAAAACTTGGCATCGGCCGCAATACGATCACCCGAAAAATTCAGGAGCTCGGTCTGGAATAGCCCCCCGGGCGCGTTGGCGGCCACGCGACATGGGGGGATTTGCCAAGTTGGGCACAATCAAATGTGTCACAGCTTACGCAAAGGAAACAAGTCATGGCAGCACAACATCAAACCATCACCCTCGGTGGTGGATGCTTCTGGTGCACCGAGGCCGTTTATGTCAAGGTCAAGGGCATCGTCGATGTGGAGTCCGGCTACACCAATGGGCAAGTCGTGCGTCCGAGTTACGAGCAGGTCTGTACCGGCCGCACTGGCCATGCCGAGGTCGTCAAGCTGGTGTTTGATCCTGAGCTGATCAGTCTGCGAGAAATTCTGGAAATTTTCTTCGTCATCCACGATCCGACCACGCTCAACGCCCAGGGCAATGACCACGGCACCCAGTACCGCAGCGGTATTTACTTTTCCAGCCCTGATCAGCAACAGGTGGCCAACGAGGTCGTGGCGGAACTGGGAGCCAGCGGCACCTACCGCAGTCCGATCGTCACCGAGGTGCTCCCCTTGAGCAACTACTGGCCAGCCGAGGACTATCATCAGGACTACTTCGCGCGCAACCCGCACCAGGGCTATTGCATGGCTGTAGCGGCACCCAAGGTGGCCAAATTCAGAAAAACCTTTGCCCGGCTGGCCTTGGATTAACGCGACTCTGCCCTGACTTGGCGCTTTCTCTGGCTGCTGAAAAAGGCCCCATCAGCGTTCGTGATGGTGGAAAATGGTAGCGATGTGTGCCGATTTGAGAAGGTGACACCATGGACCTTAAAAGTCTGATTGACGAGCCCAACAAGCTGCCCACTATCCCCAAGGTGGGCCAGCAACTGATGGCCAGTTTTAGCACGGACGATGTGTCGGTCAGCGAGATTGCCCGCCAGTTGACCGCCGATCCGGCCTTGAGCGCCAAGCTGCTCAAGCTGGCCAACTCGGCATACTTTCATGTGTCGCGCACCATCGGCACGGTAGATGCGGCGCTTCAGATGCTGGGCCTGGTGATGGTGCGCAATCTGGTGCTGGGCAGCAGTGTGTCCGGTGCGTTCAAAGCCACCCCTGGCATCGACTTGCCGCAGTTCTGGCGCTACAACCTTTATACCGCCTGCACTGCGCGCTGGCTAGCGCAACACACCGATGTCAATTCAGACCGGGTGTTTACCCTGGCGCTGCTGCATGCCATTGGCGAACTGCAAATGCATGCCATGGCGGCCCCAACCATGGCCCCGCTGGACCAGCAAATGGGCGTATTGGACCCCGGTCGCGCGAAACTGGAGCGGCAGACGCTGGGTTTCCACTACGGTGATGTCTCTGCCGCGCTGGCGCAGGCGTGGCATTTTCCGCAACCCCTGATTGAGGCACTGCGTCACATCACTGACCCGTTGGCCGCACCCGAATTTCTGGAAGCTTCGGCGCTGGTGCATCTGGGATGCTGGCGCGCCCGCGCGGAGGTTCTGGGCTGGAGCGACGAAGAACAGGTCGCCAACTATCCGCTGAAGGTCGGCGAGCGGCTGTACCTGCAGCCTAACTGGACCCCTGCGCTGGCGGCCCGGTCACGTCTTGATGAGCGGCAGTTGATGCCAGCCATGCCCGAACTGACCGAGGGCCTGGATGCCTTGTTTGAGTAATCAAGGCGGAAAGTGACTTCATGCAGCTCAAACACCTGATTGACCAGCCCGGCAGATTGCCGACCATCGCCAAGCTAGGTCAGCAGTTGATTGCCAGTTTTGCCTTGGAGGACGTCTCGATCAGCCAGGTGGCTGCCCAGTTGGCGGCTGATCCGGTCATGAGTGCCCACTTGCTCCGGTTGGCCAACTCGGCGTACTTTCATGTGTCGCGCAGCATTGGCACGGTGGAGGCCGCGTTGCAAATTCTAGGCATGGTGATGGCGCGCAATCTGGTGATCGGCAGCAGCGTGGCTGCAGTTTTCAAAAATACGCCGGGTATCAACCTCAAGCAATTCTGGCGCTACAACCTCTATACCGCGTGTGCCGCGCGCTGGCTGGCGCACCGCACCGACGCTGATGACGACATGGTGTTCACGCTGGGCGTGTTGCACGCCATTGGCCAGTTGCACATGCATGCGGTCATCCCCGACGAACTGGTGAAGTTGAACAAGCGCATGAGCGTGCTTGACGCGGGTCGCGCGCAGGCCGAGCTGGATGCGTTTGGGTACCACCATGGTGATGTGTCGGCCGAGCTCGCGCTGGCGTGGAATTTCCCTCAGGCGCTGGTGGATGCGCTGCGGCATGTGGCACAACCCCTGGGGGCACCCAATTTCTCGGAGGCTGCCGCCTGGGTGCATCTGGGGGCGTGGCGTGCCCGCGTCCAGGTGCTGGACCACGGCCTCAAGATGCAGCGGGCGAGCTATCCGGTCGAGGTCGGGCGGCGACTGTTTCTGCAGCCCGACTGGACAGCCGCGCTGGTCGAGGGCACCGCAATGGCTGCGCCGCAGATGATGATGCCTGAGTTGCCTGAACTCTCCGACGGGCTGGAGGCCATGTTTGAATGAACCCCTTGTGGCTGCCGTGCTCTTGATGTGGGTCAATTGACCTGTATCAAATCGGCTCTGTTCGCGAATTGTATGGATTTCGTTGATGTTTTGGAGTTTTCAGAGGAGAATTGCGTATGCGCGCTTCTCAGTTCAAAAACCTACTGGCCGACTTGGCCAGTCTCAGCCCCGAGCAGCTTATCAACTTGCGGGTG
>CAIVHU010000298.1 GCA_903905735.1 uncultured beta proteobacterium | reverse complement strand
GATGGCCACACCCAGAACAGCCGCCAGCTCACCAATCGAGCAGAGGTTTTCCATGCAAATCTCCTAAACAGTTGAAATTCAACTGTTTAGGGAAAATGAGCAGGTTTGAGCAGACCTGGCGGTTACTGTGTCAAACCCTTTCACTGCAAGGGAGGCGATTCAAAAGCGCCCCCCCGGTACGCATACTGTGCGTAGCCCTGTTATTCCCTGATAGATGGCTTTTTTCCCTGATAGACGCTATTTACAGGCTATCTGGTCGTGACGGCACCATGAAGGCTCCAAACCTGACTCGGGAAACGATGACCTATCAACCACCACAGCAACGGTGATGTAGCAGACCCATAGAAAGCACCCCCAACATGGCAATGTCAAGCGGATCATTCCCCAAAGGCACCACCGGCAACCCAGCCGGACGCCCACCCAACACCACCCCTCGTGCACGATTCAGGCGCGACATTGAGGCAGACCTCCCAGCGATCCGTGAAGCCCTTGCCAACGCCGCGATGGCAGGCGACGTGGCGGCAATCAAATTGATTTACGACCGCATCGTGCCAGCCGTCAAGCCCACCAGCGAGGATTTGAGCATCCGCACCAAAGGCACCCTGCAGGAGCGCGGCGAGGCCATCGTTACCGGCATGACCCGGGGCGAAATCTCACCGGAGCAGGCTTTGGGCGCCCTGAACGCCCTGACCGCACTGGCAAAGCTGATCGAGCAAGGCGACATCTTGCAGCGTATCGAGCAACTGGAGGCCCTACTGTGTCCAACCGCCAAACCCTGAAAAAGATCAACGACATGACGGCGGCCGCGTTGGAGGCCATGACCGACGAACAGCTCGAAGCCATGGCCGACAAGGAAATCGACCTGTCCGACTTCACTGATGGCGAGCTGGAAAGCATCAAGAGCGGCAACGCCAACCGCGAACTGCTGCGCCGCGTTGAAGCAACCAGGACCACCAAATGAGCGCCATCGTGCACCGTGGCGAGGCCCTGCGCATCCAGCAAACCCTGCCTGACGACAGCGTGGATTGTGTTTGCACTGATCCACCCTACAGCAGCGGAGGATTTTCAATCGGCGACCGTTCCAAATCCACAACCGAGAAATACGTCCAGAGCGGCCAGGCCAAGACACATCCAGATTTTGCCGGTGACAGTCGAGACAGCCGCTCCTACATGACGTGGTGCACTCTCTGGATTTCGGAATGCGTCAGAATTTTGAAGCCGGGTGGCTACTTTTACAGCTTCACGGACTGGCGGCAATTGCCAACCCTGACGGACGCAATCCAGTGTGGCGGCATCACGTGGCGCGGCACAATCGCCTGGAACAAAGGCCCGTCCTCAAGAGCACCGCACAAGGGCTATCACCGCCATGCTTGCGAATTCATCTCATGGGGCACCAAGGGCCAAATTGCCATTGCGACACATGACGGCCCATATGCTGGGTGCATTGACGTGCCAGTTTTACCGGCTGAAAAATTCCACCTCACCGGCAAGCCCACGGCATTGATGCGCGAGCTGGTGCGCTGCGTAGCACCAGGCGGCACCGTGCTGGACCCGTTCGCGGGCTCAGGCTCAACAGGCGTGGCCGCAGTCCAGGCCGGGTTGTCGTTCATCGGGATTGAACGTGAAGCTGCTTATGTGGACATCGCCCGCGACCGCATCACCGCCGCTCAGGGTTTGCCCGTGGCTCAGACTGGCGGCCTGTTCGAGGTGGCAGCGTGAGCACCATTCGCCGCCGCCTTGACGACCTCCAGGCCGCGCGCGCCCGGCAGGATCAGAGCAAGGGGGCAGTCAGCCACGTGGAGGACATGCGCCAGTGGCTGCAATCCATTGACGGCCAAGCCGAAATCGGCACGATACCGGGCGAAGGGCTACATGACGAGATGGTGCGCCGCCTGCAAGTCGCGCCAGGGTATGACCTTAGTCTGATGCCCGGCACCACCTTGCAGGAAAAGTACAAAAACATCGAGCTGGCCCACGACGGACGGATTGAAGTAACGCCCGAGGCGATACAGGCAGCCTGCAAGTGGTTTGCCATTTGGGAAGGGATTTGATGACCTACACAGTCAACTTCGATGCAGGCGCATTTTTCAAGGACCTGAACGTCCAGCTCAAGCACGCCCTGGCCGATGCGCTGGAGCAGACCGCCCAGACCGTGCAGGGTGACTGGCAAGAGTCCATCTACCGCCAGAAGGGCATGTATCAGGCGTACAAGGACCGGTACGTCATGAGCGTGAAGTACGAGGTTGACAGAAACAACCTCACGGCCCGGATTTTCAGCGACGACCCGATGGCGACCCCGTTCGAGACTGGCGAGCCCGCGCGCGACCTCAAGCGGATGCTGAACACGTCCGAGAAGGTCAGAGTTGCCAAAGGCGGCAAGCACCCCGGCCAGCGGTACATGGTGATTCCGTTCAGGCATCAGACGCCAGGCTACACCGCTCTCGGCAGCGACATGACCACGGACGTTTACAAGCAGGCCATGAGTCTGGCCAAATCGTCTGTGACCGCCAAGATACCAATGCGATCCGGCCTGAATGCCTCAAACGTTCGCACGCGCGGCCCGCTGATGACGATGAGGTCCAGTTACAACTGGGGCGGACGGCTGAACGGTCCCAACATCCCGGCCAGGCAGCGGGGCATGGTCAGGATGGAGACCTCCAGCGGCAAGCAGAACCGCTCGGACTATCTGACGTTCAGAGTCATGACTGAAAATTCAACCGGCTGGATTGTCCCGGCCAAGCCCGGGCGGTTCATCGTGCGTGGCGTGGCTGGACGGGCTCAGGACATGCTGACCTACAACGCTCAGAACGCTATCGCCAGCGTGGCGGGGGTTTAATTGCAGGGATTCCTGTAATTGGAGCGGTGGCGGAAATCCTCCATCGGTCAAATAGTGGTGATCCCCACCTTTTGGACCAGTACCCAAATTATGGGTACTGCCCAGGCAAGACCCCACCAGACCGATGCACCCCACAGAGCATCGCCAGGCGTTAAACTGGCCCCGCAGTTGCGATAGGAGCCGATGGCCTGAAAGGGCACAGGTTAGCTGCCGGTGGGGTAATTCCCGGAATCAGTGGATTCCCGAAAGACCGAAGGGCCAACGACAAGTCGCCGCCCGTAGCCGTACCCTGCACAGAAGCGTGGCGATTTGGAAGCGCACCAGGTACGGTGGACGCTTCACCATTTACACGCCAGGTCATCGGTGAATGACTTGACCAGAACGAGGTAGCCGCGCTCAGTCAAAAGGACTATTCCGTTTGGGTTTGCCGTTCGACGAAATTCGTCGGACGACCGAATTTGCTCGGCAGTAAGGTGAAAGTAATGCCGCCCCTCCACCATGCGCTCTTTTGCCTTGGCAGCTCGGAAGTTACGGCCAGCGGTTTCATCAGGCCGACCATGGACCTGATCCATCATCGACAGCGTGATGACGCGCTGGCCTTGGTTACGAGATAGCCCAGGTGTTGGCCCCGGTCCGCTGAATCTTTGTCATCATGAACTTAGCAGGCGATGGCGCTACGCCGGTCAGGGTGACACCGGCACCAGCGGCCACAGTCACCTGATCATCACCCGACTGGAAAAAGTAGATCATTTCCGGGTCACCCGCCGAACTGATGGCAAAGCCTGAATCTGCGGGAATCGTGAATGTGACACCGGAGGCCACGATGAAACAAAATAGATCATTAACGCCCAAGCTACGGCTCGAAAATTCGTATTTGTCGCCATTAGCTTCCGGCCGGGCTTCCTGCATCAACTGATGCATGACCTCTGACACCAGGCTCCCGCGAGTGTCGTAATGATGCCCGTTTGGGTTGTAGAGAAACTCGACGGCTTGAGTCGCGTCAATCGGATGGGTTGAGATGGCCGTCAACGGGCGACCGTCAAAGTCGCGGGTGATTTGGATTTTCCTTTCGCCCTCACGAAATCGCAGCAGGCGGCCACTGTCATCTTTTTGGACGTGGTTGATCCGATCCGCGAAGCGGCCTTGAAAATATGAAGCGGGCATGGCTTGAAACATGGGACACCTTTGGTTTGTCTGCCCAAATCGTAGGGTCACGACAGGCCAGCCAGGTGTTACAGTTCCCCCGGGCGTTACGCCCCCGTGCTTTGGTCCCCCTTGAGCGCGGCCCCGCAAGGGATTACGCCCGGCCACTGTGTCGGGCTTTTTTTGCCTTGTCGCAAGCGTGCGCTGGCGAACATACAAGAACCCCGCCACTGATTACATTGAAGCGGGGAGAAGCAGACCTCCCCCGCGATTGAGACATCGTACCTTGCACGCAATTTGACCCAGCCTCACCCGCTGGGTCTTTTTTTGGCCTGATGGTTTGCGACGGTCACGAACCACCGCTGATTGGTGGCATTCGCTGGTGCTGGATTTGGTGCTAAACCATGTACCGCCGTCTGTAAACAGTCTGTAAATGCCCAAAAGAGAAAAACCGCACTACCATTTCGATAGTGCGGTTTCTTTGAATTACTTGGGGTGGCTGATGGGGCTCGAACCCACGACAACAGGAATCACAATCCAGGTAAAAAACCTAGCATTCATGCGGGTTTCAGCCGGTTTCGTTGGAATTTTTGGCACTTTTTCCACCACCTATTTAATGGGTTTGCGGGGTGTCGTTCCAACGAAAACCGCTCAAAATGACCTCATCGACTGGAGCCAGAACAAAGGGCTTGCTGAGCCAAAGTTTGGCGTGCGTTTCGGCACCACAAACACGCTCAAGAAATGAAGGAGGCCCGGGCTGTGCTGGGTGCCAGGTTGGAGGCAGTCTAGAACACACGATAGAAAGTTGAAAGGCCTAGAGCGTCCATTGTTTACTTCGAACTCGCCTCTGTGGTTGATGTACTCGGTCAATCCGCCTTCCAAACCACAAAATCATCCACTGAATACAACTTGCATTCTGCATTACCCTTCCGATTACAGTTATTCAAGGAACGCTGCAACGGGTCGTCCCCACCATCAGCCCATCCCCAAAAACCATTTGGCGCAATGGCAAACGCGCGTGGAGTCAGCTTCGTCAAGTACAACTTGTAGCCGGCACGCCCCGTATCCCTGACAAATGGCAGCTTGGTCTCATCGAATACTTCTGCGAAATCAGTCTTTGGCGGTACATCCATCATCACCCGTTTACCAAACCTGGCGTATTTGATGAGGGGTTCACTTGGCATTCCCACTGAAGCCAGCAACTTCGATACTTCGGGTTGCCATATGGGCGCACCAGCGCGTGAGCCAAACATACTGTGGGAGTCGCTACCAAATTGACCAAAAGCTACCAAGCGCGCCTGTCCCCCAGCAGCCGTGTATTGTTCAAACATGGCGCGATAAGTGTCGGGTTTGAAATAGCTGTCGTTGTCGCCATAGAACCAAAGTGAAGGCAGGTGAGTTTCCTTGCCATAGTCAGCAGCTGCTCTGGCGAGGCCCCCCTCGCGACTACACCAATCGTGCCATCGCAACCTTCAACGGAAGCGTGGGTGTGGGCTTCGATACCGCCAATGCTGGAACGCTGGTGAATTCGGGCAGCGCTTACGGCGTCACAACTGACCTCGTTGCCTACTTGCGGGGAAATCGGACGCTTGAGGGTGGCACCTATCGGATTCGCACGGGGCTCCTTGGTGCCGATGTCAATGCCGAACCGGTGTCATTGGCTACCGAGGGCGTTGTGTTTGCCACCACCAACGAAGGCATGGTTCACGCCTTGGCGCAGGGCACCGGCAATGAACTCTGGGCCTATATGCCCGGATTCGCACTCGGTGCAGCTGGCGCCACCAGTCAAAAGACCTGGGCCTTCCAGACAATTCTGGACGGTACCCCAACCTTGGGCAAGGTGAACGGTCACTTCATTCTGGTCGGCGGTCGCGGAACCGCTGGCACCGGGTTTTATGCGCTGGACGTCACACACCCAAAGGGCTCGGTTGACGTGGCCAGTGCCACCCAAAGCGACTCCGTTGTCGCATCCCGCGTCCTTTGGGAGTTTCCTTCGGCATCGACACCCTCCGACGTCGTCAAGTCAATGGGCGCCTCCATGGGCAAACCCGTTATCGTGAAGACTCACAAATATGGTTCCGTGGTGGTGTTGACGTCCGGGTACAACACGACATTGGACGGCAAGGGCCGCGTCTTCGTTCTCGACGCCATGACGGGCACCCTGTTGCATACCTTCGTGACGACGGCCGGAACCGTAGGTACCCGTGCAGGGTCAACTTCTGCCGAGGCCCCCGGCCGCTGGCTGCACGTCCAGGCGTACCAAAGGTCAAATAGGTCCCGTCCCTTGTCGCGCTGCACAAGTGCACGCAACTTGGTTCCAAGCATTTCGTCCAAGTCATACGACACCACTGGTACGATGCCAAAGCCGCCACACCATGTACGTGACGACGCCAACATTGCCAACCAGCACGATGCCATTGATGACAGTGGAATGATGCACCAGGTGGCTTAGCTCCAGCGGCAGGTAAACGGCACCTGAGAATGCTGCGAGCCATTCGGCCCAAGCACGGTCCTTCCACAAACCGAATCCTTCCGTTAACCGGATGAAGGCGTAGGCCCAGGCCAATAGCACCACTTGGCGCAAGTTCGCGTCGTGCAGCATGGTCGCGTAATCCAGCAATGCGCGTGGGTAATGCGAGTCGGGATTGAGGTGAAAATGGCCGATGAGGGCATACACCGTAGCGCGAACATCGTGGTGAGCGAGGCTCACCAACCCCAGGCTGGCGGCAATCGCAGCGACACCCTTGACCGCTTCAAAAAGAGCAATAGCGTGGATTACGGAGCTCTTGGCGGGCGTTGATGGAGCGGTCATTTTTCGGCACCGGGAAACGTTTCTAGGGTCCAGTGTGACGTATTCTGTGGCCGACTGAACTCCTGTCTTGGTGACGCCGTCATCGTCGTCCACGTCGATGAACGTTACGTCTCCTGCAATCACCATTCAACCACGCTGTTCGGTTTTGGCGGTAATTGTCATGCCGTTGCAAATTGACAGCATTGGTGAAGTCAACATTGTTGCCAAGTCTGAAACTGGGCAATCCACCCGTGGGCCAGGGTGCTTTGGCCAGGCTTTTGTGGACCACCTCAATGAATTTTCCCCGAGAACGAATTTGAAACCGGGCACAAAGTTGCTGCCCGAGCATGGAAGATGTCACATGAGCCATCTCGACGTTGAAAAGATGGTCATGGCGCATTATGAAAGGCTAACTGCCGCGCATTGATAAACGTGCCCGTGCGGCGGGATGGCTCAAACCAACATGCCATTCTTCAGTTCCATTGCGGGTGGTTTGTGTCCCCAGTTCCCACCTCTGGTTGTGACACCCTATCTCAGGTGTCAAATACTTGGCTTGCGCCGGCCTTGACGACCAGCAACACCGATGGCGCAGACGGCCAAGGGCAACCCAAATTTGGTGCCAAAAGCTCACTGTTTGAATACATCCAATCTGTAGGCATCGCATACCGACCAACCCAATGAAGAAAGAACAATTGCAAGCCGAACTCGATACCCTGGTGGCCACGCAGGCAGGCCTCATGGCCATCGTCGGCTCACTCATGGCAACGCATCCCGACTACGAGAAATTCCAACTGCACCTGACCGGACTGCTGGAAGTCATGCTGACCGGTGATGCCGGCAAACGCTTTTCGGAAACCCAGCGTCAGCAAGCGCGTGAGTTTGTGGAGACGCTGCAGCACCTCAATAAGGCGCCATCAAAAATCGAGCCCTTAGCGACGCTGCCCAATCTGTAGTGGAGATTTAAGGCGATACATTGTTGACACCGCTCCAGCACACTATTGATTTTTCCCATTGCACTGCTTTCACCGGAACAGTTTATTGGCTTTCTCAGCACCTCGATGCTGATTACGTTGTCGCCCGGACCTGACAACCTGCTGGTTTTGTCCATTGGTGCATCTAAAGGACGTAAGTTGGGAATGGCGTTTGGGCTGGGTTGTGGCATTGGATGTTTGAGCCACACGTTTCTTGCTGCTTTAGGCATCAGCGCACTGATTGCAGCCTCGCCGGTGGCATTCTTGGGACTCAAAATTGTCGGTGGTGCCTACCTGATGTATCTCGGCTGGCAGGCTTTGCGCAGCAAAGGCGGGTTGAATTCGCAGAGCAGCAATGACACCCCTTCCAGCGCGTTGCAATTGTTCGGCAAAGGGCTTTTTGCCAATGCCATCAATCCAAAGGTCGTGATGTTCTTTCTGGCCTTCTTGCCCCAGTTTGTGGCCTCCGACCGCGGGGATACGCCATGGCAAATAGTCCAATTAGGCGTCATCTTTACTGTGCCGGCATGTGTCCTTTTTGGACTGTTGGGGTATTTCGCCGGTCATATCGGGCGGTGGCTCAATCGAAACGGCCGAGCAGGCTTGTGGCTGGACCGGATTGCGGGAACTGTCTTTATCGGATTGGGTGCCAAACTTGTGCTGAGCCGGTAAATTAAAGTGTCAGGCTGCTTGGTCAGTCCATCGGCAGTTGGCGCATCCAGCCATTGAAAACGACCAGGTTGGTGTCCAAAAGGAGGCATCCAGAATGAGCTCACTCAGCTCGTAGAAACATCATCCTGCAATCAGGCTTGCGTGCCTGGGTTCAAACCCAACATCTTGTTACGTGTTGACACTGGGTGGTCATGTCCATCCCCTATTCAATGACAATTTCCTTGCTGAACAACGACATGGCGGCCAATCCCACCTTCTTCGTGTCGATATAAGCGTACCGGGCAACGGCAGCAGCTCCCAAGATAGGCAGGAACCTTGCCACCGACTTGCCCAGAACCCGTTGCGCGATTTTGATGCCCAACAAACCCACAGCTTTTTGTATCCACTGCAGACTCCTGGGGTGAACGATGTAGCGCTCACCCACTTGCACAACAAAGTCCCCCGCCACATGGGCTGCCGAGTGCTTGAACAAGCACCAAATCATCTGCTCCTTGCCGAGCGTTCCCGTCTTGCCATAGACGGCAGCGATGTCTGCAACCAGATGGGCCTGAATCCGCCAGATGGCATACATGTCCGGCAGGATGGTCAATAACCCCAGCGGTCCAGGCACCAATGCAGCGCCGCCAGAAATGCTGGCCGTCGTTGTGGATGCTTTTTTGATGAGTTCCGTGGAACGAACGTCCGGTCTTGGTGAAAGTCGTTCTTCGGATTGAGGAATCGACACAATCACGTCCGTCAGCATGCCCGTCACCTGAGCCTCAACTGGTAGACGTTTATCACCTTGGGATTCGTTGTTCATGGCCAATTTGACGTCAGGCTTCCCGCGCTTCAATCCAGTGAGACCCTTCGCCATAGGTTTCGTTTCCAGCCTCCATGATGATTTCCAGGTCCTTGCGGTTTTCAGGTGTATCCGGACACCAGGTGCCACCATCAATAGACTCATTGACCAGATTTCTCCGTCCAATGACATTCCAGCGTAGCCGGATTTCAATCAGCAACTTGCGCTCATTCAACGCCACGCCTTACTCCTTGCCTGATGGTTGTGCCCGATACCTGGACTGCCGCTCCAGCATCCAGCCTGGGTATTCAGGCGGGAGTTGGCTGGCCTCATCCAGTGCTTGCAGGTCCTCTGGTGTCAGCTCCAGCTTCGAGGCTCCCAAGTTGTCTGCGAGCTGTTCGGTTGTCTTGGCACCCACAATCACGCTGGTCACCTTTGGTCGGCTGAGCAGCCAAGCCAAGGCAACCCGTGCCACCGAGACCTGATGGCGCTGCGCAATGGGGCGCATCACGTCCACCACGGCGAAGGCGCGAGGCTTGTCTACGACAGGGAAGTCGAAAGTCGCCCGGCGCGACCCCGCGGAGCCTTGGCCATCCGGCGTGAATTTACCGCTCAGCAGGCCACCCGCCAAGGGGCTCCAGACCATCAGGCCCACTTGCTGGTCCTGCAACAGCGGGATGACCTCTCGCTCCAGGTCCCGTCCTGCCACGGTGTAATAGGCTTGGACACTCTCGAACCTGGCCCAATGGTTCCGCTCGGAAATCGCCAAACCTTTCATGATTTGCCAGGCAGCCATGTTGCACAGCCCGATGTAGCGCACCTTGCCGGAGCGCACCATGTCGTTCAGAGTGGACAAAACTTCTTCCAGCGGCATCACCGGGTCGTAGCCATGCAATTGGTAGAGGTCAATATGGTCCAGCTGAAGCCGCTTCAAACTGGCATCGAGCTCATTCATCAGGTGGTAACGGGATTGACCACATGCATTGGCTTTTGTCTCGCTCATCGGGCCAAAGGCTTTGGTGGCCACCACAATTTCATCACGTGGCAGCCCAAGGCTTTTGATGGCTTGACCGGTGAGTGTCTCTGACATGCCAATCGCATAGACGTTGGCTGTGTCGATGAAGTTGACGCCCGAATCAAATGCCTGCTTGACCAGGGTGTTGACGGCATCTTGCCCCAAGCCGCCCATGACTTTCCAGAAGCCCTGGTCACCAAACGTCATGGTACCCAGGCACATTTCTGACACATACAAGCCGGTGCGGCCGAGAAGTCGGTATTTCATGGAAGTCTCTCGAAGTTGTGTTCCTGACAGAAATTTAACAGCTGGGACTATTCCTGCCAGGACGATGGGGCACATAGCACCGCCATCCGTCTGGTCACCAAGTCGTCGCCCTATGAAAACCGGCCAGAAACCAGTGTTACCACCGTTACCCCGTTCTCAGTGCATAGACAAGCGTCCTTATCCGCCCCATCCACGACTTGGAAGTTCAAATGTCACGGTGCCACAACCCGCAGTTGAAGCAGACGCTTGCTTCTG
>CAIVHU010000297.1 GCA_903905735.1 uncultured beta proteobacterium | reverse complement strand
CTGCGTCACACCCTTCCAGAATTTCTCTTGACTTCGGACCAAACCAATACTCTGGCGAAATTCATCGTCGACAGACAGGACGCCAGGAGAATGGAATTGTTCAGGCTCGCCGGGTAGTCGAAAACTCGGCACTCTTGAGTACCAATATGTCCAGAAGAAACTTCCCGTCGACGATGAACTGGCCAACTTGATTCTGGAACTGACCGGGGGCATTCAGCGCCTCATCGTGGCACTTTGGATCGCTGCCCACCGGGTAGCGCTGGAGCGCAACGATGGCAGCCTGTTGCTCAACGATTTCAGGAAAGCTGCCGCAACCTACTTGGCACCAGTCGCCCCTGCCGTGGCAGCGTTTCGGAGCAAAGACCCTGTCAAGATGGCACGCTACGAAGACCTGTTGCCCCGAGATGATGCCATGTGGTCTCAGTTCTGGGGCTCTGTCTCACAGATATGACGTGCCACCGAAGGTTCGTTTTCAAACGTTTCCAATGTGCCGGGAAGATGGGCTTTTTTCCTCTTTACACCAGACCGGCGTTGAGGGTTTTGCGCAGCCATGGCCGTCACGGCCATGGTCAGTAGGGGCCCTGATTTGCGATTCAGGTCATCCATCTCATCCATGGTCAGTCCACCAAGCGTGGCGCTTTCCGCACTTGGTTTCTCATTGACGCGAAATGCCATGACTGCAGCCAATGGGTTCTTGGCCTGGGACCTGCTGCTCAAGTTTGGCAGGCCCAGTCCGCTCAACAAGGCCAGGGCTTGGTGCAACGCAATATTGAGTTGCCTGGATACCGCTGAATGATGCCCTTGGCACTTGATATAGGCCTCAATCAGATTCTGGCGTTCCTGCTCGGTCGGCATCAGCGGCTTACGTTCCGGAATGTCCGCATGCTTTTTCACAGCGCCAAATAGGTCATTCAAAGCGTCGTCTGCCGAGTCATACAGAACGGCACAAGCCAAGACATACGAAGAGACCGAAGACGCGGAGGTTCGCATGTACAAGACACCATCCACGTGATTCAATATTTGACCTTCTGGCTTTTCAGCAAGTCCGGCAAACACCGTGTTCAACCACTGGCGGGGAAAAGAAGATCTGATGAGGTCACTCAGCAGTGACTGCTTGACCTTCCCACCATGCGTTTGCAACCCCAGTTCTGCCGCTTTTTTTCGCAATGCTAGTGCGACGTATTTCACGTCCAACGGTGCTACGCGAACCATCAGCCCGGAAACGACATCCAGAAATTTTTGAACACTTGGGTTGTTCTTTGCATCGTCCACCAACTCCATCGGAACCAGTGCCGCATCTTTACTGAACATTGAAGGTGACTGAAGAAAGGCTAATTCATTTTCTACAAATCGAAGGGGGGTCTCATGCTTTGGACACCACAGTTGACCTGGTAATTGAAGATCCCGCCGCCAATAGCTGACACCATGAAACTCAACATCGGCCGAAACACATGCTGCACAAAAATATGCACCTGCGCGCGCTGCCACCATGCCGCTGTTGCACAAAAGTGTCCGGCGTGTCGGGCTTCCATGCGGCAGGTCCGGCAAAAACGACGTGATGGCACGTCTAAATGGAATAGTTGAGTGCCTTTGTGCAAAGTGTTCCAGCGACTGTCCAGCCATCAGACTCAAAGGCTCCAGGCAAGATCGTTCATGATGTGAAAGATGCTCAAGGTGAAACATCCTGACCATGTTTTCTTGGGCGTCTTTTTCTGTCAGCAACCCGTTGATGCGCATCACCCGCCCCAAATAACCGCGATCGAGTTCCTCTGGCAAGGGTATGGGTCGTACAAGAAAGCTCAAATGCTCTCCCCTTTTGCTTGCGCCTTGCCATGAAGCGGACCCAACGCTGATAAAGACCGAATCACCGCAGACAGTGCCCTGGCATGTGCAGCAGAACCATCCCAGGTAAGGGTCAATGCATTCACCAGTTCGTCATTGCTTCGTACAGAGTCGGCGGTCACACCCCCATCGAATTTCTCGACATACAAACAAATCTCCTCTGCCAGTCTTGTGGCTTTGACCCCTTGCCCTTTGAGAATGCGGCTGACCTGTGATTGGCTAGCCGCTAAATCCGCCGCCAACTGCATTTGCGTGATGCCATGCGCTTTGCAGACGTGTCTGGCACGTTCCAAGCGCGCTTTGATATCTGATCGAATCATGTATTTAGCATACCACAATGCATTACTGCATATTTTGATTTCAGCAAATTGCCGGATGCTTTGCTACGCTTACAGAAGGTCTTTGGTCAATTTGGCCTTGGAACGACTCAAACCATGTTCGATGACGCGGCGGGTCAGTGGAAGCCTGTCCAACGCTGAGAGCTTGGGCTTGAGTTGCGGCATCGCCTGGTAAAACTGCCAGAGCTGCAATGGTTTGTTCGGCTGAATGGCCTTGAGCTTTTCCAGGACCTGCTCTGCTTCGGCACTCAACACCAAATCCCGTTCGTCCCAGGCCACCCGAGAGGCAACCTGTGTACGTGCCACGACCGGTGGCAGATTGACCTGAAGCCAGGCGCGGTCATTTCGATACAGCCAGGCATACCGTGCTGGATCCTGCGCTCTTAGCCCATCTTTAACGTAAGAATTATGTAAGGTGGTTGTTTTGTACCTTTTCAACGTTGTAAGTTGTTGATTTATATAGGTGGTTCGTCTCCTGTTTTTGATTTTCGTTTTGTTGTGCCATAATAGTTTTGGCTTCTTG
>CAIVHU010000296.1 GCA_903905735.1 uncultured beta proteobacterium | reverse complement strand
TGTGTGCTGCAAAGAGCTTTAACGGTTGCCAGTGCTGATTCGCGTGTTGCTTTTAACTGTGCTTCAACTTTGGCGGCGATGTCTTTTTGCTGCTGTAGCAAATCATCCAGTACTTTTTGTTGTTCTGCTGCGTCTGTCATTTTCTTCTCCGTTGTTGCTTGTGTGCAAACTGTATCAGCTTTTACTCATTAAAAAACCCCGCTCAGTTGCCCGAGCGGGGTTTTTGGTTTTCATCTTTAACTGACTTGCGCCAGCGTCAGATTAGAAAACGTGGTGCACGCCAACTGCGAACAAGCTGGTGTCAACGTTATCGAAACCGTCGCGTTTAGCGGTTTCAGCACGGTAGCCACCGTACACGAACGTGCGCTTGGACAGCGAGTAAGCTGCACCCAAGCCAATGCCAGAGCGCTTCACGCCGGTAGAACCAGCATAGTCGTCATCCTTGGACGTAGCGTAGTTGGCAGACAAGGACAACGCTGTTGACACCGGTGCGGTCACGCCGATTTGCCATTCATTGGACTTCACAGTGACAGCGCCGGTGGGTACTTCTGCCGTGCCATAAGCCAACTGCAGCTTGGCAACAGCGAAGTCATAGCTGGCATTGATCTGGCCAAACTTGTTCTCAGAGGCATTGCCCGTTGCTTTTTCGGTTTGGTAACCCAAAGAAGCGTAGATCGGACCTTGCGCATACTTGAGGTTGAACGCAGTAATGTTGCCTGCACCTTCACCAGTCGCAGCGTTCTTGTTCTCACCCAGTGCATAGCTCACTGCGCCGCTGAAGCCACCCATGTCAGGTGTTGCGTAGTAAATTTGGTTGTTGGGATTCCAAATGTAACCACCGCTCTTCCAAGTAGCGTATTCAGCAGACAAACCCGAATTGAACACGGCGTTAGCGCCGTTTTCAACCATATCGTATGCCGAGCTGTATTTGCCCAGTTTGACTTCACCAAAACCACCAGAGAAGCCAACAGCGGAATAACGAGCGAAGGCTTGGCCAGCATTTCCAGCAGGATTACCATTACCAGCAACAGCACCGCTGTCAACGCTAAAGCCTTGTTCCAAAACAAAGTCAGCCTTCAAACCGCCGCCCAAATCTTCAGAACCCTTCAGGCCCCAACGGTTGCCATCAACACCGCCAGAATTCACAACGGTGTTGGAAGTGCCAGTAGCGTCCTTAGCAACACCAACGTATGCGTCAACGATACCGTAAATGGTAACGTTGGACTGAGCGAAAGAAGCGCCAGAAGCTGCGAGTACAGCCAAAGCAATCAGACTTTTTTTCATGAGAAAAACTCCAAAAATTAAACAAAAACGTTTGAAAGCTGTCATTCAGATTTTTCAAACGGGCGGATGAAACATCGCGAAGGCTATTTAACCACCGCTGCACGGGAAAACCCCATAACAGCGGTGTTTCAAGCTGATTACAACCGTAAAGGCGGCAGTTTTGTCGTGTGATTGCAACAACGTCAGTCAGACCGGGCTCTAGGCAGGTAGCGGCTGGTTTTGGTAACTTTATTTTTACAAATCAAGCATTTAGCGTCAATCTGCGGTGCCGCCTAGCAACAACGCGACAGGGAAAACCCCCGTAAGAAATTGACCCGAATGAAGGCACCATTGACCAAAACAGCACGACCGTCCTTTTTATTCACTCCAACCCCAGCAGGTTCACCATGGCACATTCCACCCAAAAACCATTTCCTCAAGTCGCTGCCCGCGCCATCGCCCTGTCCAGCGCGCTGTGCTGCGCCGCTTTGGCACACGCTCAAACCGGCACGGATGTCACGCTGTACGGCTTGGCAGATGCAGGCATCACATCCACCAGTGGTTTGAGGGCTGGCACGGTGACGCAGGTTGCCAGCGGCATCATGGAAGGCTCGCGTTGGGGCATGAAGGGCACGGAAGATTTGGGCGGCGGGTACAAGGCGATTTTTACGCTTGAAAGCCGGGTGGAACTGGATACGGGTGCAAATAGCAACCGGCCGATTTCTGGCAGCCAGTTGTCTGACCGATTCTCCAAAGCAACTTTGTTGGGACTGCCTAGCGATGCTGCATTGGGCTTGCTGGCGGGCACTGTACAAGGCACAGTGAGCGCGCTTGATGCCAAATTGGCTGACGAATTTGGCGTCAATGTTGGGAAGTATGGGAACCGGGCATTTGACCGGCAGGCTTTTGTTGGTTTGATCACGCCTGTTGGCGCTGTGCTCGCTGGCCGGATGTACACACCAGCCTTTGAAACCAATTCGATGTTCGACATCATGGAAACCCAGTCCGGCTTGTCAGCGGGACAAATCGTGGCTTTCCCTGCTGTGCTGGAGATTCGCAAGTCCAACGCCTTGCAGTACCGCTTTGCGAAAGACGGCATTTCGGGATCTGTCATGTATGCACTGGGTGACAACGGCGAAGCCGCAAATGACTCCAGCCAGACGGTTGGTTTCAATGCCAGTTATAAGACGGAGACGTTTGCCGTTGGTTTGGGTTACAACGCTGCCAAGAATGAGTTGGGGCAAGATTCATTGAAGACAACCGTGCTTGGTGCCTCAATGAATTTCGGGGCGGACAAGTTAAGTGCGATGGCCATCAAGATCAGTGACGACAATCCAAGCGGACTGTCGGTGATTTCACCACTGTTGCAAGCAGCGCCCTATAACGCTCCGGCTGCATTTGCCGGTTTGATGCAATCCGCGTTCATCAATGCCTTCAAGCAGGACGGCACGCTGCTGCACATTGGCTACCGCCATGTGACCGGTCCGCACACCGTCTCGGTGGCCTACACCACTTACGACGACAGGCGACCTGCCAATGCTGACGTTTCGTCATATGGTGCAGCCTACACCTACGCGATGTCCAAGCGCACCGACCTGAACGCGGTGCTGGTGCACTATGACAACAAGAATGGAGCCCAAGTCGCACCGGGCGGCAATGGCTATATCGGTGGGGTGACCTCCTCCGCTGGGACGGATTCCAACGCCATCCAGTTGGGTATTCGCCACCGCTTCTGATTGCTGGTGATTGCCGACACTTGAAAAATGCCCCTCGCGGGGCCTTTTTTGTTGCTTGCGCAGTAGATTGTTGGGCGTGAAAGTGTGCATTCCCTCATGACCTCATGCCGGCGGCTCCCCAACCTACAATTTGTATTTAGCCACGGAAATCTGCTCTTCCGGAGCCACAGGACAGCCCACCATGATCGACCGTTTTCTCATCGCCGCCGACTCCGCTTTGCGCACCGTGTTTGCCTCGCACGCTGCGGCGCAGCCCTGCCCGACCTTGCCGGGCGAAGTGACTGAACTGTCTGCGCAGGAAAAGAAAGAAGCCGGTGCGCTGATGCGCGTCAACCATGTGGGTGAGGTGTGCGCCCAGGCGCTTTACACCGCGCAGGCTTTTGCTACTAAAGATGAAGCGCTTCGCACACATTTCACGGCGGCTGGGGCCGAAGAAACCAATCATCTGGCGTGGACCGAGCAGCGCTTGAAAGAGCTGGGCGACCATACCTCGCTGCTGAACCCGCTGTGGTACGCCGGGGCGTTTGGTATCGGGCTGATCGCCGGCAAACTGGGCGACGCGGTGAGCCTGGGCTTTGTGGTGGAAACCGAGAACCAGGTGGAAGCGCACCTGGAAAGCCACATGAGCCGCCTGCCTGCGGGTGACCATGCCTCACGCGCGATCGTGGCGCAGATGATGGACGACGAAGCGCGCCACGCCTACAACGCGATGGAACTGGGTGCGATGGATTTGCCTTCACCTGTCAAAGGGCTGATGAAAGCCGTGGCCAAGGTCATGACGACTGTGGCACACAGGGTGTAATTGTCAGATAGATAACATAAAGTTGACTGAAAGAATCCTTAAAGATAAACTTTATGTGATGTCAAAGACCTCTTCTGCCCTGACCCAAATGCCACCCTCGACGGTGGCTGCATTGGCGCAGCTCGGGGCTGACCTCGCTGTGGCCAGGCTTCGCCGCAAGGAGTCACTCAAGACCTGGGCCAAGCGCATGGGGGTGAGCGTACCAACCCTGCTGCGGCTGGAGGCGGGGGAGCCGAGTGTGAGTCTGGGTGTTTTGGCGACCGCGCTCTGGCTCATTGGCCGCGATGCGACGCTGGCCACCCTGGCAACACCCAAGGAAGACCGGGGCGCCCTTGAACTGGATGTGCGGCAAGCTGAAACCCTCGGCAAGGCACGGATGCACGCCACGGCACAGGCAAAATTGAAAAGAGCATCCCTAAGGCAGAGTCAGCAAGCTGGCTCAGCGCAGTCAGGTTCATGAAGCACGACAACCTGTCGCTGTGGTTTCTGGCAGACCCGACTGTGCCGCGTTATGTTGGCCAGTTGCGGTTGGTGGATGCAGGCAAAGGTGTGTCGCTGCACTATGGCCCCGAGTGGCTGGCAAATGGTTTCCCACTGAGCGAGGACCTGCCATTGGTGGACATGGAACATTTGCCACGCTGGAAAGGCATGGCGGCAGGGGCGGTGGATGATGCCCGGCCTGACCGCTGGGGCGAGCGCGTCATCCAGTACCTTGACAAGCCAGCGCGCTTGTCGATCATGGAATATCTGTTTTATGCCGGGGACGACCGCTTTGGCGCGCTGGGGGTATCAACGTCGGCCAGCGCCTATGTCCCGCGCCCCAGGAGTCCGCTGCCACGGTTGACGCAAGCGCAGCAGCTCAGTGAAATCGTCCACAAGGTGAGTGCCCGCGAGCCGGTCAACGCCTTGGAGCGCCAGATGCTGGCCGCGGGGGGCAGTTTTGGCGGAGCCAAGCCCAAGGCGCTCATCGACATTGCCGGTGAGCAGTGGGTGATCAAGTTTTTCAACAACGAGCCCATGGATGTGCCCCTGATTGAGCATGCATCAATGACTCTGGCCAAACAGGCAGGCATCACGGTGGCAGAAACACGCGTGGTGCCTCTCGTTGGAGAAAACGCTTTGGCAGTGCGCCGCTTTGACAGGGCGGGTGCCAGGCGCATCCATTGCATCTCGGCCGGTATGGCGCTGCGTGCCCAAACTGTCGCCGGGCTAGAACCCGACCTGGGCTACCCGAGCCTGGCACAGTTGCTGCGGCGTGCCGGGGTGGCGCAGGACGATGCCAACCTGCACGACATGCAGGAGTTGTTTCGCCGTATGGTGTTCAATATCCTGATTGACAACACCGACGACCACGAAAAGAACCACGCGCTGCAGGTGCTGGAACCAACGCGGCAAGGCAAGTACCGGCTCGCTCCCGCCTACGATGTGCTGACCACAAACTCAGGCCAGGGTTACCAGGAGTTTGTTGTTGGCACCGACCAGCGGGACTCAACGCTTGCCAACGCCATGTCCCAGTGTGAACTGTTTGGCTATGCGCCCAAACAAGCTGCAGCCCAGGTTGTGCAGGTGATCAAGGTGGTTGATGGATGGCACCAGCACTTCGCGGCGTGTGGTGTTTCTGAATCCGACCTGCAGAGCTTGACTGAGCGGATCGACGGTGAACAGTTGCTGGACCAGCGACAGACCTTCGACCCCGCAGACTACGCCAAGCCGACGCGAGCACCGCGAAGGCGTAGCCCCTTTGCGGGGTGATCCATGCAAGGCATTACGCCTCCAGCACCTCAAAACTGGTGGTGATCTGGGCGGTTTTGCCCAGCATGACGCTGGCTGAACAGTATTTATCGTGGCTCATGGCGATGGCGCGTTCCACCGCCAGCGAGGGGAGGCTTTTGCCGGTGACGGTGAAATGCATGTTGATGGTGGTGAACACCTTGGGGTCAGCCTCGGCCCGATCGGCAGACAGCTTGACGCTGCAGCCGCGCACATCGTGGCGGCCACGCTTCAAAATCAGCACCACGTCGTAGGCGGTGCAGCCACCGGCACCAGCCAACAGCAGCTCCATCGGGCGCGGTGCCAGGTTCTGACCACCGTTCTCGGGCTTAGCAGCATCGGGCGCGCCGTCCATCATCAGCGTGTGACCGCTACCGGTTTCTGCAACAAAGCCCATGTTGGAGCGGGTGTTCAGAGCGCCAGTCCAGTTAACGGTGCATTCCATGGCTGTCTTCCTTTCGCTATTCAAGTTTGCAAGATTGTGCTGTATACCGGTGTGGGTCCCTCTGGATTGCGGATCGAGTCCGCAATGACATGCCTATTCCGTGCTTTAATCTGCATCAATTGTCACATCTTATTCAGCACGAAAGAACCCAATGGACGCTGTACTTTCACATTTTGCGGTGAGCGTGACCGAACTCAAGCGCAACTACGCCGAGATTTTGAAACAGGCTGACGACGCGCCCGTGGCCGTGCTCAACCACAATCGCCCTGAAGCCTACCTGCTGCCTGCAAGCCATTACGAACGACTCATGGCCTACCTGGAAGACCTGGAAGATGCC
The DNA here is from genome assembly GCA_903905735.1 of uncultured beta proteobacterium. GTDB lineage: Bacteria > Pseudomonadota > Gammaproteobacteria > Burkholderiales > Burkholderiaceae_C > Rhodoferax. The sequence goes on along the minus strand of CAIVHU010000296.1, from coordinate 6,177 downwards.
AAATTGGTGCGCGAGCGCGCCGCCGGGCCGTTTATTGAGGTCAATCTTGCCGATCTATAAACTGCGCTTTCACACGCTGGCGCTCAAGGAGTGGCAGCAACTTGATGCCAGTGTGCGTGAACCGTTCAAGAAAAAACTCGCTGAACGACTGGAATTCCCCAGGGTGCCCTCTGCCGCCCTGCATGGCATGGCTGACTGCTACAAAATCAAACTCCACAGCGTAGGTTACCGACTGGTTTACCGGGTGGACGACTTGGAAGTTTTTGTCACCGTGATCACCGCTGGCAGGCGCGACAAAAACAAGGTTTACCAAACTGCCCAACAGCGCCTGGCCTGAATTTTTTACCCCTGAAACGACCCCCTCATCATGACCGCGACACATCGCCCCCACGCCGACCTCACCCCCCTGGACTACCTGAAAAAAATTCTCAACGCCCGCGTCTATGACGTGGCGGTGGAATCTGCGCTGGAAACGGCGCAATCCCTGAGCGAGAGGCTGGGCAACACCGTGCTGCTCAAGCGCGAAGACCAGCAACCGGTGCACAGCTTCAAGCTGCGCGGCGCGTACAACAAGATGGCGCACCTGAGCCAGGCGCAGTTGAAAAAAGGTGTGATTTGCGCCTCGGCGGGCAACCATGCGCAGGGCGTGGCGCTGAGCGCCCAGCGGCTCGGCACGCGCGCCGTCATCGTCATGCCCACCACCACGCCGCAAGTCAAAGTCGATGCGGTGCGCAGCTTTGGCGGCGAGGTGGTGCTGTTTGGCGAAAGCTACTCCGATGCGTACCAACACTCGGTGGAATTTGAAAAGAAGGAAGGTCTGACCTTTGTCCACCCGTTTGACGACCCGGACGTGATTGCCGGCCAAGGCACGGTGGCGATGGAGATGCTGCGCCAGCACCAGGGGCGGCTGGACGCGGTGTTTGTGGCCATTGGCGGCGGTGGGCTGGTGTCGGGCGTGGCCAATTACATCAAGGCGGTGCGCCCCGAGATCAAGGTGATTGGGGTGCAGATGAATGACTCGGATGCCATGGTGCAGTCGGTGCACGCCCACCACCGGGTCACTTTGAGCGATGTCGGTTTGTTCTCAGACGGCACAGCAGTCAAGCTGGTGGGCGAAGAAACCTTCCGCATCGCCAGCCACTTGGTGGACGACTATGTGCTGGTCGATACCGACGCGGTGTGCGCTGCCATCAAGGACGTGTTTGTCGATACCCGCAGCATCGTCGAGCCCGCAGGTGCCTTGGCGGTGGCCGCCATCAAACAATATGTGGCGCAACACAAAACCAAGGGCGAGACCTACGCCGCGATTCTGTGCGGTGCCAACATGAACTTTGACCGCCTGCGCTTTGTGGCCGAGCGCGCCGAGGTGGGCGAGGAACGCGAAGCCCTGTTTGCCGTGACCATCCCCGAAGAGCGCGGCAGTTTCCGGCGCTTTTGCGAGTTGCTAAGCACCCTGCCCGCCTTTGGCGGTGCCAAAACCACCCGCAACGTGACCGAGTTCAACTACCGCATCAGCGACTCCAAAAAGGCGCATGTGTTTGTCGGGCTGACCACCACCAGCAAAGGCGAGTCTGCCAAGATTGCCGCGCACCTGAGCAAACACCATTTCCAGACGCTGGACCTGACGCACGACGACCTGGCCAAGGAGCACATCCGTTACATGGTGGGCGGGCACTCCGCACTGGCGCAAGACGAGCGGCTGCTGCGTTTTGTGATCCCTGAGCGGCCCGGTGCGCTGCTGAAGTTTCTGAACCTGATGCGTCCGGGCTGGAACATCAGCCTGTTCCACTACCGCAACCAGGGCGCAGACTATGGGCGCATTCTGGTGGGCTTGCAGGTGCCAGTGGCTGATGATGCTGAATTTGCCGAATTTCTGCCCACGCTGGGATACCCCTGTGTGGAGGAAACCGCCAACCCGGCTTACCAGATGTTTTTGCAGCAGTGACCGCCTATCGGGAGTCAACTTCATGCCCATGACATTGGACGGCAAACTGGTGGTGGCCATCAGCAGCCGCGCGTTGTTTGATTTTGAAGAAGAAAACCAGGTTTTCGAGCAGAACGACGACCGCGCCTACATGGCGCTGCAGCTGCAGCGGCTCGACATCCCCGCCAAGCCGGGGGTGGCGTTTTCGCTGGTGAAAAAGTTGCTGGCGTTCAACACCCTGGAAGGCCCGGCCGGCAGCCATCCGGTGGAGGTGGTGATCCTCTCTCGCAACGACCCGGTCTCAGGCATGCGGGTGTTCCGCTCGGCGCGGCACTATGGGCTGGCCATTGAGCGCGGCAGCTTCACGCGCGGCCAGTCACCCTGGCGCTACCTCAAACCATTGCACGCCAACCTGTTTTTAAGCACCCACCTGAGCGACGTACGCGCCGCGCTGGAGGCGGGCGTGCCCGCAGCGCAGGTGTACCCGCAGTCGGTGCACGCCAGCGACGCGCACCCGGCTGAAGTGCGCATTGCTTTTGACGGCGACGCGGTGCTGTTTTCCGACGAGGCTGAGCGCGTTTACCAATCCTTGGGTTTACAGGCGTTCCAGCAGCACGAAATGGAAAAGGTTGCCCTGCCTTTGCCAGACGGGCCTTTTAAACCATTGCTTTTTGCACTACAAAAACTGCAGCAATCCGGAACCCCGCAGATGCGCATCCGCACCGCGCTGGTCACCGCCCGCAGCGCCCCGGCGCACGAGCGCGCCATCCGCACCCTGATGAACTGGAACATCGAGGTCGATGAAGCCATGTTTCTGGGCGGCCTGGCCAAGGGCGAGTTTCTGCGCGAGTTTGAGCCCGACTTTTTCTTTGACGACCAGACCGGCCACATCGAGTCTGCGGCGCAGCATGTGCCTTCGGGCCACGTGGCCAGTGGCGTGCGCAACTGAGCGCATCCCACCCCAACGCCGGGCCGTGAAGACGCGGTAAAACTATGTAAAGCCGTGGGTCGCATCAGGCCAGTTGGCCCGCGCGGCGTTGTAATGCAGGTCTTCCAACACGCTACAAAGCCCGCCATCGATGTACCCCTCTGCCGATCGCGATGTCAGACCTGGCTTCACCGACGCTGCGCAGTACACGCGCCGTCAGGCGCTGGTGTCAGCCGCGCGCCTGCCCGCACTGGGCATCGCAGTTGAGCTGGGACTAACCGGGCCAAGTCTGGCGCAAATCGTCAGCACGAGTGGCGGGCCCAGGGCCCAGGACACCAAGATCTGGCGAGCGTTGTCGCGCGTGGGCTACGGCCCCACGCCAAGCCTGCTGGCAGCGCTGCAGGCCACTGGCAGCCCTCAAAACTGGGCGCTGCAGCAGGTGGATGCAGCCCGCGCCGCCAGCCAGCGTCCCCCAGCCATAGCGGCAGATCTGGCGGGCATCAACGCGCCTTTGACGGATATTTTTGCAGCCGCCCGGCGCGAACGTGAACTGCGCCAGCAAGTCAAAGCCAACGCCAACGGCAACCCCGACAGCGTGGCACGGCCGCCGGTCGCCGCTTTACGCCGCATGGACTTCTCAGCGCCTGCCGCACCCGAGCTGGCCATCCAGCGGCTGGTACAGCAAGCCGCCGCCTGGCACCTGAGCAGTTGCAGCCTGCCCGAGCTGGAAAACCCGCTGCTGGCGCGCATGACCGAGTTCTGGTTCAACCACCTCAACGTGTATGTGGGCAAGGGACCGGTGCGGCCGTTTGTTGGCCACTACCTGGTGAATGTGATTCGCGCACATGCGCTGGGCCATTTTGAAGACTTGCTGCTGGCCAGCGCCCGCCACCCGGCCATGCTGCTGTACCTGGACCAGGCGCAAAGCGTGGCCGATGGCTCGCCCGGCGCGCAGGGGCAAAAGCGCGGCCTCAACGAAAACTACGCCCGCGAGCTGATGGAGCTGCACACGCTGGGTGTCAACGGCGGCTACACCCAGCGCGATGTGCATGAGCTGGCGCGGGTGCTGACCGGCTGGACGGTGGGCCCGCAGCAGGACTCCGGCTTTCGCTTTGCCGGGCGGCTGCATGACAACGGAATCAAGCAGGTGCTGGGCCAGACCTTTCCGGCCACACGCTTCGCGGTAGGCGAGCAAGAAGGCGTGGATGCCATCCGCATGCTGGCGCGCCACCCGGCCACGGCGCGGCGTATCAGTCTGCGTCTGGCGCAGTTTTTTGTAGCAGACAAACCTGCATCTGCGCTGGTTGAGCAGCTTTCTCACACATTCCTGGCAAGCGACGGCGACATCAGCGCCATGCTCTCCACGCTGTTCGCCTCGCACGACTTCTGGGACCCGCAAAACCGCCTGTTCAAGACTCCGATGGACTTTGCCTGCTCGGCGCTGACCGTCACCCAAGGTGCGGCCGACCCCGACCGGCACGCGCTGGTGCTGGCCGCTGGTTACCTGGCCGGTGCCGGTCAACCACTGCACGGCTGGCAAACACCTGACGGCTACCCCTTTGATGCAGCCACCTGGATGGTGCCCGAGGCGCTGACGCGCCGCGCCGACTTTGCCTTGGCGCTGGCACGGCAACGCCCGGAACCCGACTTTTTGCAGCCGTTTCTGAGTGGCAACACGCTGGCCACCGTTGCCGGGGAGCCGCCCGGCCTGCGCGCCGGCCTGATGATTGCCAGCCCGGATTTTATGAGCAAATGAGCCAGGAGACCTGCCATGCCACACCATCAACCCCCGCCGCGCCGCCAACTGCTGCAAACCCTGCTGGGCCTGGGTGCCTGGTACAGCCTGCCCGCTCCAGCACAAAATGCTATTGTTAATGAAGCTGTTAGCGCAGACCAGATAAGGGCTGCAGGCCAAAAAAGCATACAAACCACAGAGGCGGGCAGATTGATCGTGGTGCTTTTGCGGGGCGCATATGACGGCCTGTCGGCGCTGGTGCCCTACAGCGACCCTGACTACTACCGGCTGCGCCCGACGATTGCCATCCCGGCGCCCGACGGCACGGCGCAGACCGCTCTCAAACTCGATGACACCTTCGCTCTGCACCCTGCCATGGCTGCCTTGCTGCCGCTGTGGCAGCAAGGTTTGCTGGCGGTGGTGCCCTGCGCTGGCTCGCCCGACCCGACGCGCTCGCACTTTGACGCCCAGCATGACTGGGAAACCGGCCAGCCCGGCCACCGCGGCGTCAGCACCGGCTGGATGAACGCGCTGAGCGGTGCGTCGCCCGACAGCAGCGCATTGGGCGTGGGCGAGTCCAACCCGTTGATCCTGGCGGGCAGCACACCGGTGCAACTGGTGCCACGTGGCCAGGCCGCCACCCGCGCCGGCAGCCTGGGCAACCCGCGCACCCGCGATGCGGTGATGCAGTTGTATGGCGGGGACGATGCGGTGTCAAAAGCCTTTCGCGAAGGCGCGCAAAGCCGCCTGCAAACCACCCGCATGCTCAGTGAGACCGACGTGGATGCCGCCCCTGCCAACGCGCCCAGCATGCAGCCCAAAGCCATGAAACGGCGGGAGCAGATCGCGGCCGACAACGGTGCAGGACCAGCGCGTGGCCTGCGACTCGATGCACAGCACCTGGCGACGCTGATGCAGCAAAACCCGCACTTGCGCCTGGGTTTCCTGTCGGCGGGCGGCTGGGACACGCACGCCAACCAGGGTGCGGTCAACGGGCCACTGGCGCGCAATCTGGGCGAACTGGCGGCGACACTGGTTCAACTGCAGCGCGACTTTGACTGCCCCAACGACGTGGTGCTGGTGGCCAGCGAGTTTGGCCGCACCAGTGCCGAAAACGGCTCACGCGGCACTGACCATGGCCACGGCAATGCGCTCTGGCTGATGGGCCGTGCCGTCAATGGCGGGCGCTGGCACGGCCATTGGCGCGGGCTGGCCGCCAGCCAGTTGCACGAGGGGCGCGACTTGCCCGCGCACCATGACTTTCGCGCGGTGCTGGCGCAGGTGTTGCGCCGCACACAGGGCGTACCGGCTGACGAAGTGCAGCGCCTGTTCCCCGGCCTGGCACGAGACGACGCGCTCAATCGCCTGATGCGTGCGTGAGCCCTTCACCGCCCACCGGTACGCGCCGGTTGGTCCGCCGTGTTACTCGTGCTTGCGCAGGGAACTGTCGCTTAGGGCATGTTAACAAATAACCTATACATTTCGTTACAGAGTTTATAGTTTATTTTGACAAGCTGTACGTTTAACCAGTATAATAGCAAAATGCAGACAACGGTGTACCGGACAGCATCCATGCGGATTAAAGATGAG
>CAIVHU010000295.1 GCA_903905735.1 uncultured beta proteobacterium | reverse complement strand
CCCCTGAAAAAGGCAAGTGTCTTCTGTGCGTAAGCCGGCCGGACGGCGATCTGGAGCTGCAAGCATGAACACCCGCTCCATCTTCCAGAAGGACACCGTTCCTTTCGCGTTCTATCTGGCGACCCTGTTGGCGGTCACGCTGCTGGGCGACGCAGCATTACACGCTTTGGGCTTGGCGTCCATTGGCCGCTGGCTGGGCATACCGGGGCTGGTGTTGATTGGCCTGTCGCTGGCCTATTCGGCGCGCAAGCGCCAGCTCATCAAGCAAGGCTCTCCCAGCAAATACCTGCGGTTTCATGAGTACGCGGCGTGGCTGGGTTCCGCGATGGTGCTGTTGCACGCGGGCATCCACTTTGGCGCAGTACTGCCCTGGTTTGCCACGCTTGCCATGGTCACCACCGTGACCAGCGGGCTGGTCGGCAAATACTTGCTGCGCCGTGCCAGGGAAACCTCACGGGGCCGGATGGACGCCCTCAAGGCCAGTGGCGACAAGTCGCCTGAAGAGATTGAACAGATGTTGTTCTCCGACGCGGTCGCCATCGAATACATGAGCCGCTGGCGCTCGATCCACTTCCCTATCACTGCCGCTTTTGCCATCCTGACCGTTGGTCATCTGGTCAGCACGTTTCTTTTCTGGGGCTGGAGATGAAGATCGTCAAGTGGTTTGTGGCGCTCAACGTCCTGGCAGTGGCGGTGCTGATGTTCTGGTTTCCGGAAGTCATGATCACACCCGGGCGCGGTCTGGTCGCGCATCAGGGCATCGCTGGCAATTGTTTTGACTGCCACACCGCCTGGAGGGGAGCCGATCCCGCCAAGTGCGAAACCTGTCACAAGGTGGCTGAGATTGGCAAGTTGACCAGCAAGGGTGTGCCGATCACCGGCAAACGCCTGGCATTTCTTCACAACCAGTTGCAGACGGTGGACTGTGGTTCGTGCCATCTGGAGCACATGACCGTGAAACGCCCGGTGTCAGTCTTTGACCATGCGCTGCTTTCCGCCGCCGCCCACGAAAAGTGCACCAGCTGTCACTTGGACACAGTGCCCAAGACCGGCTGGCACAAAGACTTTACACAGGAGTGCGCCAGTTGCCACACCACCCAGGCATGGAAACCCGCCCGCTTCAAACACGAGTTGCTGAAGACCGGACTGGCCGCACCTTGCGAAACCTGCCACATCCGGCAAGTGCCTAGCTCTGGCTGGCATAACGAGGTACGCACGGACTGTTCCAAGTGCCATAGCACACAGGCCTGGAAGCCAGCCACCTTTGATCATCAGAAGTTCTGGCCGCTGGATCGTGACCATCAGGCAAGTTGTGTCACCTGCCACACCAATGCGACCTCGTTTGCGCAGTACACCTGTTATGGCTGCCACGAGCACACCCCGGCCAACATTCAACGCAAACACGAGAAGGAGCGCATGCGTGATTTTGAGAAGTGCGCCGACTGCCACGGCCCGAAAGGCAAGGCCAGTGGTCGCGGCGGTGAGCATTCGGGCGAGAGCTCAGGTGGTGATGGCAAACGCTCGAAAGACAGATCCGAGCACGGGGAACGGGATTGACACTGGCACCACGCAGTTTCCTTATTGAACTGACATGCCCGCGTACATGCAGCAGCAGCGCTCGCCTGCGAGGAATGGGGTGGGACGGCGGTCGATTTCTGTGCGTTTAACAGTTTGAATTCGCCGCCCCAATCAATCTCCTGCTTTTCACAACCATGGCATCTCAGCCGATGTGCAACCACCGGACGGTCAGTCGATACCCCCCGGTAGACCATCAAACCCGGTTTACCCCACCGCCGCTGCAAATGCGTCAATGATGTGGCGCATCGGAGCCTGCTTGAGCTTGAGCGCGGCCTGGTTGACGACCAGACGAGAACTGATATCCATGATGTGTTCGACCTCGACCAGGTGGTTGGCCTTGAGGGTGTTGCCGGTGGAAACCAGGTCAACAATCGCATCGGCCATGCCGACCAGCGGGGCCAGTTCCATGCTGCCGTAGAGCTTGATCAGGTCGACGTGCACGCCTTTGCTGGCGAAAAATTCGCGTGAGATCGCCACGTATTTGGTG
>CAIVHU010000294.1 GCA_903905735.1 uncultured beta proteobacterium | reverse complement strand
GTGACGAAGACCCCATTGTCGACATGCAGGCACTGGCCGCCCACTATGCAGATTCAGCCTTTTGGCACCAGGCCACCCGGGTCCCACCCGGCGAAGCGTTCGACTAACTTTACTTTTTTGGGGCTTGGGCAAAAATAGCCAGATTGCTGCCCTGAGATTGCTGGCCAGAGATTGTTGAGTAAATCCACTACCGACGAGTCAGATAGGGATTCTGCTTGTTTGGTCAAAAATGGGGGTGAATGCGGGTCGAGTCAAAAGTGCCACACCATGGCTTTACCGACACAAAAGTTGACCCAATAGTCAATTAGTTTTACTTTTGTCAACATGTCCTTGTCCGGTCTGGTCCCTAATCCACCTTGAATCTGGAAATTTGAAGGGCAGTTTGAATTCAGCTGCTGGTTCGTTGTCCTGGTTCAGACAGCTTTTCGTTGGAAATGCGAGTCCATTGAGCGGATGAGCAATTTAAAGGTGTTCGGTATGAACTTCAAAGACATGAAGATTGGCACCCGCCTAGGGGCTGCGTTCGGGCTGATCGTACTGATCACCATCATCTCAGCAGCGCTGACCTTGAGTAAGGTGGCTGAACTTCAGGGCAACCTGCGCGACATTGTTCAAGACAACAATGTCAAGGCTCAACTGATCAACGGCATGTCTGACTCCACGCACGTCATTGCGCGCGTGGTTCGCACAATTACTTTGTTGAAAGACAAGACGCTCAAGGAACAAGAGCGCCAAAAGATCGTCAAGGCACGCGAGGACTACAACAAATTATGGGCAGAACTACAAAAGATGCCTGCGAGCAAGGCAGGTCAAGAACTTCGCAACAAGATTGCCCAGGCACGCACTATCGCTGGCGCACTCAATAACAAAGTCCTCGAGTTCGGCATGGCCGATCAACAAGCCGAAGCGACCGATTTGTTGTTGAAAGAAGCAGGTCCAGCTACTCAAAAAATGCAGGATGCCTTGAAGGAAAACAGCACGCTCCAGCAGGCTGATTCTGCCAAGGTCTACGCCGACGCTGAAGCCCAGTACCAGGCGACCCGCAACCTGTTGATCGCCGCCAACACCTTGGTGGTACTGCTGGGTGCACTGTCTGGCTGGCTGGTGACGCGCTCCATCACTGGGCCATTGAAGCTGGCGGTCATTGCCGCCGACGACGTGGCAAGTGGCAAGCTTGACGGCACCTTACCCGCCGGCGGCAAGGACGAGACGGGTTTACTCCTGCAATCTTTTGCCAGAATGCAGGCTGTATTGAGGCAATTCCAGAGCGCCCAAAGCGAGATGGCCAGGCAGCATCAGGCGGGCATGATTGACTTTGCGATGCCCGCACAAGAGCTCCTAGGTGACTATGCCGCCATGGCCCGCTCTACCAATGAACTGGTGCAGGCGCACATTGCACTCAACGCCGACGTCATTGATCTGGCCTTGTCTTATTCCGAAGGCAAGCTTGATGCCTCCATGGAGCGTCTGCCAGGGCAAAAAGCGCGCATCACCGAGGCCATGGACAAGGTCCAGGTCATCATGCAGCAAGCCGCCACAGCCGCCACCTTCAACCTGCGCATCCGCAACTCGCTCGACAGCCTGCCCGCCAACGTAACGGTCTCCAATGCAGAGGCCTTGCTGGTGCACGCGACACCACCGGCCAAGGCGCTGCTCAAGCTCATCGCGGGCCCCGGCTTTGATGCCGATGCTTTCTACGGCAACAAACTCAGCAGCCTGTTTACCCAAGGCGAATCGGCAGCCCAGTTTGACCGGGCCGTCAAAACCGGTGCGACGGTAGACATGGAGATTGCCGGGCGCAAACTTCGCTTGCAGGCGCGCCCGGTTCTCGATACTGCTGGCCAGCCCATCGGCCGGGTCACGCAATGGTTTGATCGCACCGATGAAATCGCGGCTGAGGAAGAAGTGGCCGCCATCGTCACCGCAGCGGGCGCGGGCGATTTCAGTCAACGCCTGAGTACCGCAGGCAAAAGCGGCTTCTTGGAACTTATCAGCGTTGGCATGAACGAACTGATTGCCACCAGCGAACAGGGCCTGGGCGATGTCGCCGAGGTCATGGCGGCGTTTGCCCAAGGCGACCTGACCCAGCGCATTGAGCGTGACTACCAGGGACTGTTTGGCAAGGTCAAGGACAGTGTCAACACCACCGCGGAAAACCTGACCCGTGTCATTGGTGAAGTGCACGGCGCATCAGACGCCTTGTTGGGGGCGGCAAATCAGGTCAGTGCCACGGCGCAGTCGCTGTCGCAGGCCGCTAGCGAACAAGCCGCCAGCGTTGAAGAAACTTCGTCCCAAATCGAGTTAATGTCGACTTCCATCAGCCAGAACAGCGAGAACGCCAAGGTGACCGACGGCATGGCCACCAGCGCGAGCAAAGAGGCCATTGAGGGCGGAGCCGCTGTCAACCATACGGTGACAGCTATGAAACAGATCGCCACCAAGATTGGCATCATTGACGACATCGCTTACCAAACCAACTTGCTGGCCCTGAACGCGGCGATCGAGGCGGCGCGCGCTGGCCAGCATGGTCTGGGCTTTGCGGTGGTGGCAGCTGAAGTGCGCAAACTGGCAGAACGCAGTCAGGAGGCCGCCAAGGAGATTGGTACGCTGGCGGGCAACTCCGTGACGACGGCCGAGCGTGCCGGCAAACTGCTCGATGAGATCGTGCCGAGCATTCAAAAGACATCCGAGCTGGTGCAGGAGATTGCTGCCGCCAGCAACGAACAGAGCCAATCGGTGACCCAAATTGGCAGTGCCATGGGCCAACTCTCCAAGGCCACCCAGCAAAACGCATCCGCCTCCGAAGAGCTGGCGGCGACTTCCGAAGAACTTTCTGGCCAGGCCAAGCAGTTGCAGGACAGCATCGCGTTCTTCCACGTGGGAGAGCGTTCTCCCAGAGAGCACGCCCGCCTGGAGAACACCTCCGGGCGCCGGGTGACGCAGGCTCGACTAGTGTCCCAGCTGACACCTGCCGACGTGCGATCCGAGCGCGGCAATAACTTTCGGCCCTACTGATCGCGACAGGCACTGCTGGGGAGAACCCATGGAAAGTTCACATCAGAAGCAGTCGCGCCTTGCATTGGAGCAGCAATTGGTGAAAGACCTGCGAGCTCTGCGCGACGCACTGACCAACCTCTCTCTCACGCTGCATGACGTGAAATTCCTGGTTGATGTTGCGCAAACGGCGGCTGCGCGAGAACTTGCGGCTGAATGCATTATTCGAAGTAAATCGACGCAGCATGGATTGAAATGATTTCCGACCTATCTGCCACGAGGGAACAAGCACCCGTCGAGTTTGAAAGTGCACTGACAGCGCTCGCAGGGGACATGAAGATTCTTATCGCGGTTACCCGACAGTCACTGGCGCATTCTTACTGGCAGCCCAAGTCATGGTAGCGACCGAGCTTCGATTGGTCATTTAGGGTGCCCCGTTTTTGGCAAATCAGTAAACCGAATCGCATTGCGCCCAGCATTCTTGGCCCGGTACATCGCCGCATCGGCCCATCTGAAAATGTCGTCCTGAGTCGCTTCGTTGCCCATAAAAAGGACACCCCCGATACTCGCTGAGCAGCGATGTTCGACGATGCTCGGCACCAGTTCATCACAACTGATGTTTAGCAAATACGTCGCCAAAAGACTCTCACGAATTTTTTCTGCCACCGTTGCCGCACGAACTTGGGCTGTGTCACGACCCGACCCTAAATCATTCAACAAAACCACAAACTCGTCCCCACCAAAACGAGCCACGGTGTCAACTTCGCGCACGCAACTTTGCAGGCGCTTGGATACTTCCTTGAGCAGCAAATCTCCGATCAAATGGCCCTGCAAGTCATTGAGCGATTTAAAGTTGTCCAAGTCAACAATCATCAATGCGCCATGAGAGGCTGTGCGTTGGCTGAGTGCAATGCCTTGGGTCAATCGATCATCGAGCAGGCGCCGGTTGGGCAAGCCCGTCAATGCATCATAGAACGCAAGTTGCCGTACATGCCTTTCCAATGCCTTGCGTTCGGTGATGTCCACGCCCAGAACAGCGAGCCGGGTTTGGTTCTCTAAATGAATTGGCGTGGCGCTGAACAAGACATCAATGCCGGCGCCATTGGGCAAAGGATGTCGGGCTTCAAATTGGCTGGCCTTACCGGCGTAGGCTTGATCCATCGCCCTGATCAGGCTGGCCCGATCTTGCGGGGTGGACCACCAAGGCGTATCAGGAAAATACTGTCCGATGACTTGCTCGCGCGTAGCTTCGGTGTAGCGCAAGGCGGTCGAATTCACATCCACCAAGCGCCCCTGCTCGTCCAGGATACCCGCCAGGAACGCCGACTGTTCGAACAGACCATGAAAAACTGCCTCTGCCTGTTTACGTTGCGTCACGTCAGTGATGAATCCATGCCACAACACCGCACCTTCAGGCTCGGCCTGCGGCACGGCATTGCCCGCCAGCCAGCGCACCGTACCATCGGCAAATTTGACCCGGTACTCCTGCACCCAGGGCGTCATCTCCTTGGCTGACTGGTCGATTGAAGAAACAACCCCCGCCAAATCATCGGGGTGAAGGACAGCAAAAACTTTGGACGCGTCTTCACTTATTTCGTCGGGTGTGACGCGGTAAATCTCGCGAATGGCATCGCTGGCAAAGGGGAAGCAGGAGGTGCCGTCTGCACGTAGCAGATATTGATAAACCACGCCTGGCACGCGGCTGGCTATTTTTTGTAGCCGCGAGAGGGCCTCTTCGCGTTCTATTTGAAGTTGTTTGCGAGTGCTGATGTCCGTTTTAACCGCCACATAGTGCGTGACTGTGCCGGATGCATCTTTGATAGGCGCTATCTGCCCCTCCTCCCAGTACAGATCGCCATTTTTACGCTTGTTAACCAATTCACCTTTCCAGATTTGATCATGCGTGAGTTTGTCCCACATGTCCAAAAAGGTGGCTTGCGAAGTGAGGCCTGACTGCAGAATGCGCGGGTTTTGCCCCACCGCTTCTTCGAAACTGAAGCCGGTGACCTCGGTAAAGCGGGGGTTCACGTACTCCAGAATCGCATCCAGATTGGCAATGGCCACCGACACCGGGCTTTGCTCGACGGCCACCGAGAGTTTGCGCAAACGCTCCGCCTGTAGCTGCACCTCTTTGCGAAACCGCTCGCGCTCGAGCAAGTTGCGAATGCGTTGGCGGGCAATGGCGACATTGATGGGTTTGGTGATGTAGTCAGCCGCGCCCAAGGACAGGCCGACAAATTCGGAATCAGAGTCATCCAAGGCCGTGACAAAAACGACGGGAATGTCTTTGAGTGTGGCTTGCGCCGCCAGTCGCCTGAATGTCTCAAAACCATCCACATCCGGCATCATCACGTCAAGCAAAATCAGGTCGGGCGCCGATTGCAGAGCCAGTTCAATGCCCGATGGCCCTGAAATGGCGATCTGCAATTCATACTCGCCTTCCAGCGCTGCGCCCAACGTCATCAAGTTGGCTGGCGTGTCGTCAATGGCTAGAATTTTTGGTCGTAAGGTAATCATCAGGGCTCCTCAACCCGCAACTTTCGGTCGATTTCAAGCAAGCGAATCAGCACCAGATCAAAGCGCATGTCTTGCAGTGGGCGTGTCAAAGCGTCAATGTCGGCAGCGATCGAGGTGCCGCACACCAGCGCCTGCAACTGGTTGAAACGACCGATGACGGCAAATTTGCTTTGTTGCAGCATCGGTGTGAGTTCCTTCACCAGGGCATTAAAGGCTTGGATGTCAAGTGGTTCGGGTTCCACTGGAGCTGGCACCTGCGCTTGATTTGTGCTTGCTCTGGGCAGCCATTTGGCCAGGGCGGTGGTCAGGACCTCGATTGAAATCGGCTTGGTCAGAAAGTCGTCCATGCCCACTTCCAGGCAGTGCTGATGATCTTCTTGAAATGCATCGGCGGTCAGCGCAATGATTGGCAGGCGGGGTTGTTTTTTCTCAGCCTCCATCTGGCGGATCAATTGGGTAGCGGTGTAGCCGTCCATGACCGGCATGTGCAGGTCCATCAGAATCAAACTCACCGGGGGATTGAGCGCACCGCCGCTCACGGCATCTACCGCCTGCTGACCATCACCGACCAGTGTCATGGTAACCCCCAGAGTGCTCAGCAATGACTGGATCACCATGGCGTTGACAGAGTTGTCTTCGGCCACCAGCAGGTGGCCCTGCAAGGTGTAGGTGGCGGGCTGTGAATCTGCCTGAACCAGAACTGATCGCACCGCAACTCGGCTGTCTACCACATCGACCACCCGCTGAGCGCGTATGCGAAACCAAAAGTTGGACCCTTGTCCCTTCTGGCTTTCAACGCCTACCTCACCGCCCATGGCTTGAGCGAGTTGGCGCACGATCGACAGGCCCAGGCCCGAGCCACCAAATTCACGTGTCGTAGAACTGTCACCTTGAGAAAAAGGTTTGAACAGCAAATCAATTTTGTCACCCGCTACGCCGATGCCCGAGTCTTGGACCGAGAATTCGAGGACCGCTGTCTGCTCCTCACACTCAATTTGCCTGGCATCAATGCGCACATGACCTCGAGCAGTGAACTTGAGGGCATTGCCAGCCAGGTTGGCGATCATCTGGCGCAACCGACGTGCGTCAGCCAGGTAGCGCTGCCCAGGCGGGCCGTGCCATCGGCAGTCGATTTGCAAACCCTTGGTCTGAGCCGCACTGGAAAACAGATTGCAGGTCTCTTGCAGTAATGCTTCGGGCGCAAACGCAGTGCTCTCCACCTGAAACTTGCCCGCTTCAATTTTGGACAAGTCCAGAATGTCATTGAGCAGGGCCAGCAGGGTATGGCCACTGGACAAAATGGTGCGGGCGTAGTCAGTGCGTTGGGCTTCGTTTGGAGTGGCCTGCAGCATCATCTGTGCCATCCCCAAAATGCCGTTCATCGGGGTGCGGATTTCGTGGCTCATCGTCGCAAGGAAGCGGCTCTTGGCCAGATTGGCAGCTTGTGCCATTTGCACCGCCTGGCGCAACTTAGCCTCCGCACGCTTGCGCTCAGTGATATTGCTGCCAGTGCCCCGGTAACCAGCAAACTGGCCGGTGCCATCAAAGTGGGGCACGCCAGAGACCGACACCCATCGAATTTCATTGGTTTGTATGCGAACCTGATACTCAAAATTCTTGAACACCACATGGCCTGCGAGTTGCGCCAGATGGGCCGCGATCTGTTCTCGCGGGGTCGTCGCATCGCGTTTCAGGAGGGTCTCTCGGCTTTGCCCCAGTAACTGCTCTGGGGGCAAGCCATAAACTTTCTCGAAGTTATCTGAAAAGTAGCAAAACCCGTGCTTCGCATCGGTCTCCCAAAACCAGTCTGAGGCGCTCAATGAAAAGTCGCGCGCCCGTTGGACATCCTGTCGCTCTTTCAAGCGGAAGTGCTCGTGATCGATGGCATTTTTCTGCCGGGTCTCCTGCAAGCGTCCATTGAGCTTGGCGAACTCGGTGGCAAAGCGCTGCAGGTTGCATTGATCGCGCTTGATTTCCTGGTTCAGCGCCACCACACGTTGCCCGGCCAGCAAGCGACTGAGCAACACGTTGGGTTTGGGTGGTTTGGTCAAAAAGTCGTCCACGCCAGCGGAAAAGGCTTCTGCCAGTTTTTCTTCCTGATCCATGGCGGTCAGCAACAAAATATAGATCGCACGCCCAGCACGCGACTCGCGTAGTTGGCGAACCAAGGTGATGCCATCCATCTCTGGCATGGCCCAGTCCACCACCATCAAATCCGGCAGTTCAGCCAGTGCAAGCTCCAGGCCGATGCGGCCGTTCTCAGCCTCGCTGCAGATGTAACCCGCGTTGCCAAGAACATCCTTAAGTAAATCCCGCATCACCACCGAGTCATCCACCAGCAAGACCCGAAAACCACTTTGCGAAGTGACATGGGTCTGCCCATCGCCTTGCCTGAGCACCGGGGGCGCCGGGGCATTCATCAAGTCAACAAAAGGTGGCAAGTCATATGAGGGTACTTTCAGCAAACTGCACCAGTGGGTCCAGTCGCACACCACTCGGTCACACAGCGCCAGAAGGTCGGCGGCATCCATCGATAACTTACCGCCCAGCAGCAGTAAATTGGCCATCATGGCTCGTCGCTGTTGCGGCTGTGCCATGCAAATGGTGGCCACCTTGGAGGCCAACATCAGCGTCAGCAGCAGACTCTCCTGGCGCGAGCCGGTACTCAAATGGGCCGCATCGGCCTTTTCGTACATGCGCACCAGATCGACCAGATTGCCTGGGAAACCCCAGTCTGTCAGCAACGCGCCACTCAGTTCGGCGTGGTCAAACTCAAACGCATCTTGCTCTGCCTGGAGTAACGCCAGCTCGGTGGCCGGTGTCTTACTCAGCAATCGTGCGTAATCGTCCATAAACAAGCTCGCCAGGCCCAGTTCACCTATTTGTGACAGCAGACCCAGGCAAAACGCTTCGTCGCTCTGCATCAAACGCGACGCTGCCGTCAAGGCCTGCATGGCTGTGGCGCGGGCCAGATTGCGGGCCCAAAATGCCGGGTAATCAAAGCCAGGGCAACGTTGTTTGGACTGATCTTTCATCAACGAGAAGCCCAGGGCCAAACCCCGCACAGCGTTGAGCCCAAGAACAGAAATGGCATCCTTGATGGCCAGCACCGGCCGGGAGTCAGAGCTACGACAAGCATTGGCCAGCATCAACAGCCGCGCTACCAGGGCTGGGTCGCCCTGGATGGCGCGCGCCAACTGCTCATTGGTCACGTCATCTTGCTGGGTCAGCCTGACCACAGCCAGCGCCGGCCCCTTGGGCGAAGGCAACAAGCCAGTGGACTTGAATTTGTCAAAGTGGGCGAGTAGCTTGGCATTCATGATTTTTAGTTTTACCTGTCAAACCACTTTGACTTGAATGTCCAGCAAGCCCTGCAATACCAGGCCAAAGCGCATGGCGCGCAGTTGGGGTTCCAGGGAGTCTATGCTCGCAGCTATGTCGGTGCCAGCCACCAGCGACTGCAACTGTTTGAAGCGATTGATGGCGGCAAACTTGTTCTGCTGCAGCAAAGGAGTGAGTTCGTTGACCAAGGCCACAAAGGCGGGCACGTCAAGCGGCCTGAGGGCAGCCGGGTGCGTTTGAGTGGTGGGCCCAACGATCAGCCATTTCTGCAACGCCACTTTCAGGGCATCCAGGACGATCGGTTTGGTCAGAAAGTCGTCCATACCCACGGCCAGACAGTGCTGGCGGTCTTCTTCAAATGCATCAGCGGTCAAGGCAATGATCGGCAGGCGCGGGTGCTGACTAGTCGCCTCCCATTGCCTGATTCTTTCGGTGGCGTTATAGCCATCCATCACCGGCATGTGCACGTCCATCAGGATCAGATCTGGGCGTTTGGACGGGTCGACGTTCTCTGCGCGTGAGATCTGCTCAATGAACTGTGCCGCCTGCTGGCCGTCATGGACCACAGACACGGTGACGCCCAGGCTGTTCAACATGGCTTCGATCACCATGCAATTGACCTGGTTGTCTTCAGCCACCAACACATGCCCGCTTAGCGCGGTACTGGCGATGCCGGGGTTGGAAAGATGGGAAGCCGTTGCATGGCGCTCTGACTTGCGACTGTTTTGAGTCTCTGTGACGTGGCGCACCTTGACTCTGAACCAGAACCGGGAGCCTCGGCCAAATTCGCTGCTGACGCCAGCCTCGCCCTGCATGGCCTTGGCCAGGTTGTGCACAATTGATAAGCCTAGCCCAGTGCCACCAAACTCACGAGTGGTCGAACTGTCGGTTTGCGAGAACGGTTTAAACAGCAGGTTCAGTTTGTCGTCGGTGATGCCAATGCCTGTGTCGCTGATGGCGAACTCCAGTGAGCTTGCATGCTTGGTGCGCTCAATCTCCTTGGCTTCGATGTGCACATGACCGGCACGGGTGAACTTGATGGCATTGCCGACCAGGTTTGAGAGCATCTGGCGCAGGCGGTGTGAGTCAGCCAAGTAGCGTTGATCCGATGCACCGTGCCAATGGCAGTCCAGCGCCACGCCTTTAGCTTTGGCCGCACCCACAAACAGGTTGCTGGTTTCATGCATCATTGCCTCAGGTGCAAACGCGGTGCTCTCGAGTCGGAACTTGCCGGCTTCGATCTTCGATAAATCCAGAATGTCGTTGAGCAGGGTCAGCAGTGTTTCCCCACTCGAGAGGATGGTTCGGGCATAGTCGTTGCGACGGTCGTGCTGCAAATCTGGCAACAACAACATTTGCGCCATGCCCAGAATGCCGTTCATGGGGGTGCGGATTTCATGGCTCATGGTGGCCAGGAAACGGCTCTTGGCGATGTTGGCGGCTTCGGCAGTTTCACGTGCTGACACCAGTTCGTGTTCAACCCTCTTTCGTTCTTCGATGTCTTCGATCACCCATATGCTTCCGCTTTCCAGGTGGGATGGATCGACCGCCTTGCCGGTTAGGCGTGCCCAGAAACAATGGCCGTCCCGATGCCGCATCTCCAATTCACGAGTGAATTTATTGCCTTCAGACAGCACGCAATAGGCGTCATGACCCATGGAATCGAAGCTTTCGTCATCAGGATAAAACTCGCGCACGCTGAGACTATTCATTTCCTCTAGTTTGTAGCCGAACATGTCGGCCAGCACCTGGTTGCCCCATGACTGGCGTCGATCCATGACATATGAGATACCCACACCCACGTTGCCGAGAATGGCAGCGAGTTGAGACGTCTTGTCCTGAAGGGCTTTTTCCTGTCGTTTGCGTCCGGTGATGTCGCGAGTGGAGCAAAAAAGCAGCGGACTACCGAAGAGTTCGACGGGGACGGCGCTGACTTCAACCGGGATTTTTACGCCGTTCTTGGCACGATGGATGGTTTCAAACTCGATGCGAATGCCATTGTCAAAGGCTTGCCGAACCACTTCATCCAGATCAGCGGCGGGAATGTTTGCATCCCACTTCGTGACATGCATACCGATCATTTCATCTCGGCTGTAACCCAGCATGGTGCAAAACGTATGACTAACCTCAACCACACAGCCTTCCGCATTCAGGATGCAGATGCCATCGCTGGCGTTGCGCAACAGTGCCAGGTTCTTCTCGCTTTCCCAGAGCAAGGCTTGCTCGGCCTGATTCCTCTTGGTCATGTCGACAAAGGCGCCGACAATTTCTCCGGTTTGGACATTCAGCAGTGCACAGCTGATCTGGTACCAGCCGATGCTTGCGTCCTTGCGCAGCTGCTGAATTTCAGTGTGATAGGTCTCTCCTTGACTGATGGCCAGGTGCGCGGCCTGAGCGAATTCTTCGTAGATTTTGTCGTCCGGATAGAGGATACGCGTTGGCTGACCCATCAACTCCGCATTTGCGTAGCCAAACATCTCAGCAAAGACCTCATTGCACCAGATGATGGTCCTGGCACTGACTCTGACGATCCCGATCACCCGACTGGACAGAATCGCCTGCTGCTCGCGCATCAGGATGTCAATTTGTGCCTCAGCCCTCATCCTGTTCGTCACATCATGGATGATGGTAAAGAGTGTGGTTAGGCCGTTGACCGCTATGGGTGTCGAATAGATCTCGACATTGCGGACTTCACCCGACGCCTTGCGGTGTGAAAAATTGAAGAAATTGCGCTTCCCCTTGACCGCATCAGACATCTCTTTCAAACACTGTTCGCGCGACAGGACGTTGAAGTCGTCGATGTGCATATCCAGAAACGCACTTTGACGGTAGCCGTAATAGTCGGCTGCCGCTCGATTCGCTCCCACGATTTTTCCGTCTTCAGGACGGATCAGCATCATCATGGACAGGTTGTTTTCAAAAAAGGTCCGAAACCGCGCTTCACTGTCAACCAGCGACTGTTCCGCCTTTTTGCGGTCGGTCATGTCCACAAAGGTGGTCACTACCGAGTCAGGTTCTTCCGCTTCTTTCAGATACAGAGGGACAGCGTTGATGCTGATCCAGCGCCGTCCGTTATGGGGGTCGTCGACGCCCATCAACTGGTCTCGGAGCACATGGCCGCTGTGCAACGACACCATGGCGGGGTGGTCTGGTCCGCTGAAGGGACTGCCATCCCCGTGAATGGCACCCCAGCGTGGATCGGTCGAGGTTCGCCCCATCATTTGATCCAGCGTCAAACCCAGTATGCGTTCCGAAGCCGCATTGGCGAAAACAATTTCGCCTGATGCGTCATGAATCACTAGGCCTTCTGACATCGCCTCAACAATCTTGCGACTCCTGTACTCGCTCTGGGCAAGTTCAATTTCGCCCAGCTTGCGTTGGGTGATGTTTTCGTGCACCACCATCACACCTCTTGCAGGCGCAATCATGGGGAACACGCTCATGCGAAACCAGCGTTTCTGGGTCGGTGAGTCGCAAGGGTAGTCCAGCGTGAATTTGTCCACCTGCCCGTTCAGCACGGCTTTAATGCCGTCCCAGGCCGCAGCCGCTTCATCGCCGTTGGGCTGTCCAACGGCCGCCGCACAAATATCCCGATAACTCACACCCACCGAGGTCTGCGCCAAATCCAGTGCGTCGTTCTCCTGGGCAAATTGCCGCCATGAGTCGTTGACATTGACGATCACACCGTTGGCATCGAGCACAGAAATGTGCTCAAGCATGGAATCCTGGATCGTTTGGGCAAAGGCCTCGCGCTCGCGCAAGGCTTCGATTTCGAACAGTGAGACCAGTTCTGCCGCCGACCGAAGCTCTTCAGACAACCAGGGCAGCGATTGGCCCATTACCTCTTGCATGAACTGCTCGAACGACTTGCGAGGCGACAAGCGGCCCTGTTCATCGGCGATGTGCGGGTGCTCCGGGTCGCCACCCCAGCTCACGGTATTGCGACGTTCCTGGCGAAACCAGATCATCGTCACCACGGGTTTGCGCAATACCGAGACGAACAGGGCACCGGCTACACCGTCGTCCACAGCGGCGATGCCCAAGTCACGGCACAGGGCGCTGGAGGCAAACAGGGTGGAGCCGGGTTCGACCTCCTGACGGCGTTGGTAGAGTGCCCGGATACGGGCGATGCCTGGAGTTAGGCCGGTGACCTGAATCGCATCATCGACCAGCAAAGCAAAACCATCGGCACCCACTACGCCCAACAGATCAGCATTGTTCTCCGGGCGAATCAGTTCCTTGAAATTTTTCGCCCTGACCGCCTCGATCAGTTTGGAGCGACGCAGGGCGAGACTGTGTTCGAGTGCCCAGCGTTCACGTACCAGGCGCACCTCGATCAGCGTGGCAATGTCTTCACAAAGCCATCCCAGAACATCACGTCGCGCCTGGTTGAAATACTTGGGTTCTTTCTTGTTCTGGCACGAGACCAGCCCCCACAACCGATCTTCAACGATCAAGGCACCGACCAGTGTGGCACGGGCACCCATGTTTTTCAGGTACTCAATGTCGACCGGGGAGACGCTGCGCAGGCTGGATCTTCCCAGATCAATCGACAGCGCGTCACCTCGGGTGATCAGCGCCGATGGGGTGTAGTCAACATCTGGAATCAGGCGCACCCGGCACAGCCTGAACAATTCCCTGGCCTGTTTGGGAATATCACTGGCAGGAAAGTTCAACCCAAGGAAGGATTCAACGCCTTCAGCCAGCGATTCGGCGATGACTTCACCGTTCCATTGGTCATCGAAGCGGTAGATCATGACCTGATCCAGCCCCGTCATGTCCCGAATCAGTTCTGTCGCGGCCTGCGCCATGGCGGCAATGCCGTCCAGACGGGTCATCGCGTCACGACCATGACGATGCCTGTAGATCAAGGCGGTCAACAGTGCATCGTGCGACGGACAGGATTCGATGTCAACCAGCCATTGTCCGGCGGCGTTGAGGCTTGGCCGCGCAGAAAACTGCTGACCATTTGCCGACAAAGGTACCCAGTTTTGCTTGCCTTCAGCCAGCTCGGCCATCAAGGCAGTTTCTGTGGCCTTGCCAAAAACATCAGTGATGGACTGTCCAAGCAGGGATTGCGCAGGCAGCCCGACAAAGGTTTCACAGGACTCGCTGGCAGCCTCGATCAGTCGTGAAAGCGGATCGAGCACCAGCAGCGCGCCGTGGGGTTGTATGGCACCGGCGTAACGGATCGGCTCAGTCTCGCAGTTGGTGAGTTCTGGAGGGGTTTGATTGAGCATGACCTTGGCTGTTGTTCAGAGTTAGGTGTAAATCTCGAATCCAGCTTATGGGCTGCAGGTCAGTGCAAAGACCGCCAAGCCAATTCAGGTCTCAAACTACGCATCGACAAGTGTAATTCACCATCTGAACAATGACGCCAATCGAGCTAGTCAAATCCAAATCGCTACTTCAGCCTTGGGTACCAGTTAGGTGCCTATGATGGTTGGGTATCTGGGATTTTGTTGGCGCGAGTCTGGAATGCCTCATACCGCCCGGTCGTGATCGACTGCAGATGTTTAGGGATGTACGACGCCCGCCCTACAACGGATCGGACTACCCCTGTGTGCCTGCGCGGGCGGGCATCCTACAACACTAAACAGGACCAGTCATCCACTCCACGACCGTCAGATCCGGGTAGGCCAATCTCATGCGTTTGGACTGACTGAGTGCTTGCTCGCAGTTTGCCAACAATCGACCACGCTAATGGCTCCAATGTAGCTTCCGACATTTACTAATCGCATCTCTACGGTGAACGTTTCGCTTGCTAGCCCAGATGGGGCATGCCTGACCACAATTCGTTGAGGTCCGGAAAGTTCCACAGTGCAGGATCCTCACGGCTGATGATTTTCTCCGGTGTTGTGGGCTGCGACAAATCCACCATCACCGGCACGATGCGCATGTTTGATTTTGTGGAAAAAAACACTTTGATCAACGGCATGGTGAGTGATTTGGCCGACTGTGCTGTAACCACGCCAATGCGTCCGGACTTGAGCCGCACCAGCGAGCCTAAAGGGTAAATGCCCATACTCTTGACAAAGGCCTGAAAAACCAACGGTTCAAGGTGTCCCCTCCATTCGGCCATGCGACGCAAGGCTTCGGCCGGGTCCCAGGCTGATTTGTAAGGTCGGCTGGAGGTGATGGCGTCATACACGTCACACACCGTGCTCATCTTGGCGTACAGACTGATCTTGTCGCCCTTGAGTTTTTCAGGGTAGCCGCTGCCGTCCATTTTTTCGTGGTGGTGCAGCACTACGTCTAGCGACACGGCATCGACACCGCTGCTGGCCATGAGCATCTTGTAGCCTTCGGTCGGGTGGGTGCGAATGATGTCGAATTCAGCATCGGTGAGCTTGCCTGGCTTGTTCAGCACTTCGGTGGGCAGAGCCACCTTGCCCATGTCGTGCAGCAGGCCGGCCACGCCGCAGGCGCGGGCTTGTCCTTCTTCCAGACCCAATTGTTTGGCCAGTGCCACCATCATGGCGCACACCGCAACCGAGTGCATGTAGGTGTAGTCGTCAGCGGTTTTGAGCCGTGCCAGACTGATAATGGCGCCCGGGTTGCGCGACACCGATTCGGAAATTTCTTCGACCAATTGCCGCGCACCACCCACATCGACCGCCTTGCCCATGCGCACTTCTTCAAACATGGACAACACCGCCGCCTTGGCCTGCGAGCATATGCGCGCGGCGCGCTCCACCTCTTGGTTGGCTGCGACCGGCGCGGTGTCAAGGGCAGTTTTGGCATGGTGCGAAACGCTGGGCGCAGACTCCAACGGCGGGTGGGTTTCTTCCGCCACTTCGGCGACTATCGACGCGTCCACGGGAACATCTAGCCCCATGCTGCAGTCGATCATCACCTCCCTGATCTTGCTGGCCAAAATCAATTCGATGTCGTTGGGGTCTTTAAGTACAAAGTCGGTACGCCAGAACGGGTGATCCATCCAGGAGCCACAAAACTCCTTAAGGTGCATGCCCATCTGCAGTTGGTCAACAGGAATTCGTTTAAGCATGATCTTTTTCAGTGTGGCATTTAAATGCTGACCAGCTGCGACCTTATGACGGTGAATCAGATGACAACGCAACGTCTGATTGGCCTGATTGGCCTGATTGTCCAATTGCGCGGGCGAAAATTTTCTCTAATTTGTGACTTAGTAGTGGAGTAGCGCATGTTGGAACGAGCGCTGATCACGGCTCTGCGGTGCCGCGCAGCCAACGGGCTTCAAACTCCTCTGCCGTGACGGGGTAGCCAAACAGATAGCCTTGGCCCACCTCAGCACCCAGCAGGGTGAGGCACTCGCGCTGTTGGGGTGTCTCTACCCCTTCAGCCACCAGGCTGTGGCCCAGGTCGTGCGCCATGTCAATGATGGTGCGCACCAGCACCGCGTCGTTGTCGTCCGTGAGCATGGTCGAGATAAAACTCTGGTCAATCTTGATCACCGACACGGGTAACAGGCGCAGATAAGACAGGCTAGAGTAACCGGTTCCAAAGTCATCAATCGCCACCGACACGCCGATATCACGCAGGGCCTGCAGGCGCGCCAGTTGCGCTGGCGTGTGCTCCAGCAGCGCGTCTTCAGTGATTTCCAGCTCCAGCAAATCGGCAGTCACCTCGTGCGTGTGCAGAATGCTGTTGATCTGTTCGAGCAAATCAGGTTTTTGCAGGTCAACTACGTTCTGATTGATGGCCAGGCGCATTGGGCGGGCCCAGAGTCCGGCGCGGCACCACTGGCCCAATTGCTTCAGGGCGGTCTGCATCACCCAATGGTCCAACTCGACCAGCAAGCCACTTTTTTCTGCCACACCAATGAACATCCCAGGCAGCGTCAGCCCGTGGCCCGGGCGCTCCCAGCGCACCAGAGCCTCGGCGCCCATCAGTTGGCCGGTCCCCAAATGGCACTTGGGCTGGAAATACACCCGGAACTGCTGCTCGGCCAGACCATGTGCCAATTCGGTCTGAATCGTGAAGGCCAGGTCGGTGCTGGTACCCATCTCTGCGGTGTAGCTCAACATGCGATTGCGCCCAGCCAGCTTGGCGCGGTACATCGCCATGTCCGCGCTGCGCAGCAGGGCATCTGGTGCCTTGCCGTCTTCCGGGAACACGGCTGAGCCGATGCTGGCCATCGGCCGGTAAGAGCCAGCGCCTGCCAGCATCACCGGTTCACGCAGGCGCTTGAGCAGGGTGTTCGCCAGCGACTGCGCCCCCTGGCGGTCGGTGCCGGGCAGCAGCACCACAAATTCATCACCACCCATGCGCGCCACGGTGTCCTCGTTGCGCAAGCCCTGTTGCAGGCGCTCGGCGACGGTACGCAGCAGGATGTCGCCCACCAGGTGCCCCAGCGTGTCGTTGACCTCCTTGAAGTGGTCCAGATCGATGAACAGCAGCGAAAAAACGCTTTGCTGGCGCAACGCGTGGGCCACCAGTTGAGAAATGCGGTCGTTGAACAGGGTGCGGTTGGGCAGGCCGGTCAGGCTGTCATAGGAGGCTTGATGCTGCAAGGCCAGTTGCGCCTCGTGCAACTGGGTGACATCACTTTGCAGCCCGATGTAGTGCAGCACCTGGCCATGCTCGTCGCAGACCGCATTGATGTTGGCCCACACGGTGAAAAACGTGCCATCGGCGCGGCGGTTGTTGATTTCGCCCGCCCAGTGCCCATCGTGATTCAGGGATTTCCAGATGCCCTGGTAAAAACTGACGCTGTGCCGACCCGACTTGAGGATGCGCGTGTTTTCACCCAGTACCGCCTCGGGGCTGAAGCCGGTCATGCGGGTGAAGGCCGGGTTGACGCGGATGATGTTGGCTTTGGCATCGGTGATGATGACAGACTCATCCGAGCTCATAAACACCGACTCGCTGAGCAAAATCTGCCGCTGGTGAATTTTGAGCGCACTCACATCGGTAGAGATACCGCCCACCCCATAAACCTGGCCCAGCGCATCGATCAGCGGAAACTGGTGCGTCAGCCAGTCGATGGACGCACCACCTGGCCCGGCATGCATCTGCTGCTCCACGCTGGTGGGCAGTCGGGTTTGCAGCACGCGTTGGTCGGCTTCGTTGTGCACAATGGCATCACGCAGCGGCATGAAGCTCTCGCGGCGCTGGCCCACCACCTGCTGACGGGTGCGCTGCACGTGGTTGAGCATGGCCTGGTTGGCCAGTAACATGCGGCCATCGCGGTCAGTGGCGAAAATGGCGTTGTCTGTGGCATCAAGCAACGCGTTGTACAAACCGCGATCTTTTTCGCGCGCCTGCTCCACGCTGCGGTCCACCAGCAGCAGCAGGATACGGCGATCCAGCTTGTAGTTGATCGACAGCCCGATCAGATGCACATCAAACACCTGTGCGGGTGCGTTGTGGGTCAGCAGTTCCACGCGCTCCAGCATCTGGGTCTGTCCCGGCAAAACATCGCGCAGAGCCACATACAGCCGCGCGCGGTCAGGTTTGTCAAGCCTGCGCCAGAAGCGCGCATCGAGGCTGGCGAAACGGCCCGGCTGGCCCAGCAACTTGATGGCCAGGTCGTTGGACTCATCCACCATGCCCTTGGCATCGAGCACCAGTGCAGGCAAAGGCATCTGGTCAAACAGTGTGCGGTAGCTGCGCTGCGCCAGCTCGGCGGTCATCTGCGCGGCGCGCAATTCGTCGTTTTGCAGTTCCAGCTCAACCTGGTAGATGCGCAGGTCTTCGAGCAGCTTGGTGACCTCCAGCTTCTCAGTCGCTTCCACCAGATCGACCTGCTGGTACTGGTCCAGCACCGCCTGGGCGCGCTCCTTGAGCACCTGCAGGCGCTCGGTGGTGCGCTCTGGCGACTCGCTGCGCGACAAATTCACATCGGGTCCTTGATGTTTTGTTGTCGCCAGCCAGTGATGTTGATGTGGCTCACCACCGCGCCGGGCTGCTCACCCCCCACGGGCGAGACATGCATGACAAACCAGCGCTCCTCGGTAGGCGAATGGCAAGGGTATTCCATCGAAAAGTTGGCACGCGTGCCTTCGAGCACCTCGCGCACACCGCGCTGCGCCAGACTGACCGATTTGTCGGTGGCGTCAAAGGTGGTGCTGCAGACATCCAGGTAGTTCACCCCCGGGCCGGAGCGCACCTGATCAGGGTCGCCGTTGTCCATGGCAAAGTTGCGCCAGGCGCTGTTGACCAGGGTGATGACCCCGTGACTGTTGAGCACCGCAATGTTTTCCGACAGCGAGTCAATGATGTGCTGCAGGCGCGACACCTCGTGCAAGGCGGTGACGTCCATGAAGGTGATAACCGCACCCTTGGACGGTGACGACGGCACGCTGTAGGGCAGCATGCGCACAAAGTAGTGCAGGCCGTTGATGCCACGGATTTCCTTTTCGACCCGAATGCCGTCGTTGAGCGTGCGCGTCAAATCGCCGATCAGGTCGGGGTAAATCAGGGTGTGCGCCAGATCGTCGAGCGGGCGACCCAGATCGGTGTCGCGCAGCTTGAAGATGTGCGTTGCATCGGGTGAAAAACGCGTCAACAGCAGCTTTTCATCGACAAACACCGTGCCCGCCGCCACCGCCTGGGCCATGTTGTCCAGGTCGGCGTTCAGGCGGTTGAGGATGTCGATCTTTTCCTGGTACTCGGCGTTGACGGTGTTGAGTTCTTCGTTGACCGACTGCAGCTCTTCGTTGGAGCTTTGCAGCTCTTCGTTGGAGCTCATCAACTCTTCGTTGGTCGATTGCAGCTCTTCGTTCGATGTCTCCAGCTCT
>CAIVHU010000293.1 GCA_903905735.1 uncultured beta proteobacterium | reverse complement strand
GTGCTTGCGCACAGGTCGTTTAACCGCGGCTCCGCACCCCCCGATTACTCAGGACGCACGCGCAGTCAAGGTCACACGGTTCCACGTGTGGTTTTAGGAAACAAGACACAGAGAGCGGTTAACGCTCCATCAGCCAGCACCCTCTTGAAACTATTTGTAACAAGACGTAACAAAGCCTTTTCTTGCGAAAATATGTCTCTTTAAAGCTACAAATACCACCCTGCAGGTGGGTATTTACCTTTACCGCGTCCCTGTGGGTTGCGGATGAAGTAGCCAAATCGAGCCATTTGGCTACTACAAGTGTGCCTCATTTCAGAGGCAGAATGAGCCTCTTTTCAGAGGGAAACATTCCTGTTTAAGTCCGTCACAGAGACGGAAGGAAGCGACTTCGAGTCGCACCATGCGGTCAGTTTAGGGCAGCTAAACCATCAGCGCAAAAAAACCCCAGCACGAGGGCTGGGGTGGTAAGCCTATTTGCTGTCACACATCAAGGCCCCGCTCAGGGAGGAAAAGCGGGGGGCAGTAAACTGCCCGGGTCGTAATTTAACAAAATTCTTTCCTTGTTTCAAGTCAGGCGAAAAAATATTGTCATGAAGGCGACAAAATCAAGCAAAGGAATTTAAAACATGACCCCCTACGCACCTTACCCCCTGGGCCGCCCACGCCGTCTGCGCCGCGACAGTTTCACCCGCAATCTGGTTCGCGAGAACCTGGTCACAGCCAGTGATTTGATCTACCCCGTGTTCGTTGTCGACGGCACTCAGCAGCGCCAAGCCGTGCTGTCGATGCCCGGCGTGGAGCGCCTGAGCCTCGACCTGCTGCTGCCCGTCGCCGAAGACTGCGTCAAGTTGGGCATCCCGGTGATGGCACTGTTTCCGGTGATTGACCAGTCTCTGAAAACCCCCGATGGCCGTGAAGCCTTCAACCCTGACGGCCTGGTGCCGCGTGTGGTGCAGGCGCTGAAAAAAGAGTTTCCCGAGCTCGGCATCATGTGCGACGTGGCGCTCGACCCGTTCACCAGCCACGGTCAGGACGGACTGATCGATCCGGACCCGGCCGAAGACGGCTACATCATGAACGATGCCACGGTGGAGATTCTGGTCAAGCAGGCGCTGACGCAAGCCGGTGCCGGGGCCGACATCGTCGCCCCGAGTGACATGATGGACGGGCGCATTGGTGCCATTCGCCACGCGCTGGAAGCCAACCACTTTGTCCACACCCGCATCATGGCCTATAGCGCCAAGTATGCGTCGGCCTTCTACGGCCCGTTCCGTGAAGCCGTGGGCTCCTCGGGCAACCTGGGCAAAAGCAACAAGAAGGTTTATCAGATGGACCCCGGCAACAGCAATGAGGCCTTGCGCGAAGTGGCGCTGGACATTGCCGAAGGTGCCGACATGGTGATGGTCAAGCCCGGCATGCCGTATCTGGACATCGTGCGTCGCGTCAAGGACGAATTTCAGATCCCCACCTTCGCCTATCAGGTGTCGGGCGAATACGCCATGCTCAAGGCCGCCGCGCAAAACGGCTGGCTCGACCACGACGCGGTGATGCTGGAAAGCCTGCTGGCCTTCAAGCGCGCCGGGGCCGATGGCGTGCTGACCTACTTTGCCCGGGATGCCGCCAGGCTGATAAATAAATGATAGCTGCTAGCCCTTTTCTCATAGGGGCTAGAGGGTGATTTCATCTATAAAACTGCAATGCGGGCCTTCACCATCCAAGCCAGCCGGGTTGTTGAAAACCCGCTGACATCGCTCGACGCGCTGACGCTGCCCAGCGACGGCTTTTTGTGGCTGGCCTGCACGCGCACCGAGTTTGCGCAGTCGCTGGTAGCACTGCAAAACGCGCTGCAACGCCTGTGCAGGTTGCAGTTGGTGGACTTGCATGTGTCTGACCTGCTCAACCAGCATCTGCCCTCGCGCTTCGACTACACCTCGCAGTACGACCTGCTGGTCTTTCGTCGCTTGGCCGACGTGGCAAGTGATGCCGAGGAACCGGGCCAGGCCCCTCTGCCCACCACAAAGCGCAGCGGACCACCCGTCTTGCGGCACATTGACACCCGGGCGGTCGGATTCGTGGTGTTTGACCAGGTGCTGCTGACCGTGCACCCGGAAAACTGTGACTTTCGCGACAGCTACGCGCAGCGGCTGCTGGCGGCCGGCAGCAATCAGGCGAATCCGCCCGGCCTGGTCCCCGATAGCCGCTCAGCTGGCGCACGCGGCGTGCCCAGCAGCCCGGCCGACCTGATGCTGCGCATCGTCAACCACATGGTGGACGGTTTTCTGGCGCTACGCCGCGAACTCAGTCATCAGCTTGATCATTGGCAAACAGAGTTGCTCAACCCCAAAACCCGCTTTTCCAACTGGCGCACCCTGCTGGATGCACGCCAGGCCTTGCACCAGCTTGACGAAATCTGTGACGACCAGCGCGGTGCCATTGAGGACTGGATTGAAGCGCTCAAGGCTTGGCCCGACAGCGAGAAGCCCTCGGGTCAGCACGACCGCGACATGCTGCATGTGCGCAGCCGCGACGTGCTGGAGCACATCGAACGCGTAGTGCACCACGTGCGCCAACTGGAGCAAAACGCTGAAACCGCCGTGCAAATCCACTTCAACGCGCAAAGTCATCGGACCAATGAGATCATGCGCACCTTGACGGTTTTGACTGCGGTGTTTCTGCCGCTCAACCTCATTGCAGGCATTTTTGGCATGAACTTTGAATACATTCCGCTGCTGCACCGCTCCAACGGCTTCTGGCTGGCCATGGACGCCATGGGCCTGACGGCCGCCGGGCTGGTGATGTTTTTCTGGCGTAAGCGTTATCTGGAGCGCTCCGCGCGCTAGATTTTTGATAGTCATGCCGACCTTGCTCATTCTGCTGTCGTTGTGGTTGCTGTGGACCCCGGATATGAACCGCTTGGAGCTGGAGCGCACCTACCTGGCCGCCCCCACCGACTTGGTTCAAGTACTGGGCGTGAACCTGCATGTACGCGACAGCGGCCCCAAAGACGCACCTGCCGTACTGATGTTGCACGGTTTTGGCAGCAGCCTGCAGACCTGGGACCCATGGGCGCAGGGCTTGTCACACGATTTGCGGGTGATCCGCATCGACCTGCCCGGCAGCGGCCTGAGCAGCCCGGACCCCAGCGGCGATTATTCGGATGCACGCAGCATCGCCATCATTCTGGCCTTGCTTGACCAACGCCATATCGAGCGGACCAGCATCATCGGTCACTCCATGGGCGGGCGCATTGCCTGGACGCTGGCCGCCACCCACCCGGAGCGGGTCAACAAGCTGGTGCTGGTGGCCCCGGACGGCTTTGCCAGCCCGGGTTTTGCGTATGGTGAAAAGCCCGACGTGCCCGCCGCCTTGAAACTGATGCGCTACACCCTGCCGAAATGGCTGTTGCGCATGAACCTGGAACCCGCCTACGCCAACGCCGCCGCCATGACCGACGAGCGCGCCACCCGCTACCACGACCTGATGCTGGCCCCTGGCTCACGCGACGCGATGATTGCGCGCATGCAGCAAAGTGTGCTGGTGGACCCTGTCCCTTTGTTGAAACGCATCACCGCGCCCACGCTTTTGGTGTGGGGCAAACAGGATGCCATGATTCCGTTCACCAACGCGGCCGACTACACCCAGGCCCTGCCCAACAACAAGTTGGTGGCGCTGGACGGGGTCGGGCACTTGCCACAGGAGGAAGCACCTGAGCGGTCCTTGCCTCCAGTGCGAGATTTTTTACTTTCAAAAGAATAGCTACCTGCGCTTGATGGATAAGGGCTAAAGCATGTTTTTCCTTATAAATTCCAAAGTGCGCTGACGCGCCAGATCAGCAGCCTGCGCGTTGTAGGCGGCACGGTGATCGCAGTTAAAACCGTGGCTGGCATCGTACAGATGCATCTCAACTTCCGGGTGTGCCAGCCGGAAGGCCTCGACACCCTCCAGAGGAATGGACGCGTCTTGCCGGGCAAAGTGCGCCAGCACCGGCACCTTCGGCGCGCGGGCGATCTCGGCGGGCTGCGTCATGCCACCGCCGTAATAGGTTACCGCCGCAGCGATGTGATCCAACAGACACGCGGCCCGCCAGGTCAGCAGACCGCCCCAGCAATAGCCCACCACGGCGACTTTGCCAGACGGCACGGCTCTGGCAGCATGGTCAATCGTGGCCTGAATGTCAGTGAGTACGCCGGGTGCCGGCAAGCCTTCGACCTGGGCCTTGAGCGCCGCACCGGCGGCAATCTCGTCCGGGGTGTAGCCCAACTCAACGCCCTGTTTGACACGCTGGAAGGTGGACGGTGCCAGCGCCAGATAGCCCTGCGCTGCGAAGCCGTCTGTCACCGCACGGATATGGGCATTGATGCCAAAAATTTCCTGCAACACCACCACCGCGCCTTTTACCGGGTCCGCAGGCTGGGCCTGATAAACCGGAAAGTGGCAACCATCGGCGGCGGTCAATTCAATCATGTGATTCATGGGGGTTCTCCTTGTGGCTGTCTGCTGGTTGAGATGGCGCAAGCGACGCGCGTCAGATGCGTATTTTCATGCACCATCAAAAACACGCGAGCAACGCCTGCGGCTAACATGCCGCTCATGGATTTAAAGCCCCTTGTCACTTTGCTGGCCATCGTCAACCCCTTGGCCATCGTGCCGTTCTTTATCCATTACACGCAGGAGTTCACGGAGGAACAACGTCGGCGCACGATCCTGATCGCGTCTTTCAGCACCTTCGTGGTGATTACCATCAGCGCGCTGAT
Organism: uncultured beta proteobacterium; assembly: GCA_903905735.1. Classification (GTDB taxonomy): domain Bacteria; phylum Pseudomonadota; class Gammaproteobacteria; order Burkholderiales; family Burkholderiaceae_C; genus Rhodoferax. Next base: position 13,833 of record CAIVHU010000293.1, on the reverse strand, counting down.
GGGGCTGCATATTCTGGCGTTCTTTGGCATCTCACTGGCCAGCTTCCAGGTGGGCGGTGGCATGCTGCTGCTGACCTCGGCGCTGGCCATGCTCAACGCCCAGCCTGCTGAAGCCAAGACCAACGTCGAAGAAGTGCACGATGCGGCAGCCCGCGCCAGCATCGCCGTGGTGCCGCTGACCATTCCGCTGCTCACCGGCCCGGCCACCATGTCCACCGTGGTGATTTACGCCGACAAGGCCAAGACCGTGCTGCAGCTCACCACCTTGCTGGGCTACGGCGTGGTGGTGGCGCTGGTTACCGCCGTGTGTTTTTCGTTGGCGCAGCCCATCGCACGCGGCTTGGGCAAGACCGGCATCAACGTGATGACCCGGCTGATGGGCCTGATCCTGGCGGCGCTATCGGTCGAGGTGATGTCGGTCGGATTGGTGAAACTGTTTCCCATATTAGGAAAATAGCCAAGCGCCTGGATGCGGCCGCGAAGGCTGTAAGTCTTTGGCAAGATTTCACAACGTGCATTTTTTTATATATAAATCAATGGCTTAGGATAGATATGCCAGGGTGTCAAGTCTTATTGACACCCTGTAGAAACAAGGCGTATTGAATTTAAAATGTACACAAATGTTTGCTTCTGCGAACAATTGTTTATAAGGACTTCAAATGCGTCGGCGTACTTTACTTTCTGCTTCATTGGGCCTGGGTTCGCTGGCTGGATGGGCTTATGTCGGTGGTTTGCACGGCGCAACGTCGGTGCTGTCGTCTTTTTCGGATTCCGGCGCAGCTTTTGGCACGACCGTGACGATTCAGGTGCTGCATCACGACCCGGTGGTGGCGCAGTCAGCTATAGCCGATGCCCTGGCGCAGGTCAGACAGGTCGATGCCCTGATGAGCCTGCATCAGGAAAGCAGCCAGGTGTATCAACTCAACCTGCATGGCCAGCTTGACGCACCAGACCCGCACCTAGTACAGGTGCTGAGGTATGCCCAGCAACTCGCCAGCCAGACGGTCGGTGCCTTTGACATCACCGTGCAACCCCTGTGGCTGGCCTTCAGCGAGGCGCATGAGCGAGGTGAACTACCCACGCCCGAGCTACAAACCAAGGCCAAAGCACTGGTCGACTGGCGGCGACTATCGGTCAATGAGCATCACATCAGGCTGGCAACACCGGGCATGGGCATCACGCTCAATGGATTGGCGCAAGGCTATGCCGTCGACCTGGCGATGGCAGCTTTACGTGCCAGGGGCATCACCCACGCCCTGCTCGACACAGGGGAATTTGGCTCGCTGGGCAGCAAGACTGCGGGCCAAGCCTGGGTTCTGGGCATCAAAAACCCAAGGCAAACCGATGCACTCGCCGCCAGGGTGCCCCTGGACGGTCGCCAGTTGGCCACCTCGGGTGACTATGAGATGTTCTTCACACCGGATTTCGTTCACCACCATATTTTTGACTCCGCCACGGGCGATTCACCCACTGCATTGGCCAGCACCACCGTCCTGGCACCCACCGGCCTGATGGCCGACGGTCTGTCAACCGCATTCATGGTCATGGGCGCCGACAAAACGCTGGCGCTGGCCGCCCAATTGCCGCACGTGGATGCGCTGCTGATCTACAAAAACGGCACCCGTCAAACCACGCCCGGCTTTCCCACCCTGTCAGCTTGAGCGAAGCCAGACCAACAGGTTTGAATAGCCCACAGGAGCACACACATTGGAACTGGTCGGAACTATCGGTATCGCAGGAGGCTTCATGGCATCGCTGGGCGTGTTGCTGGCGGGCATTCTTGCCTTTGCCAACCGCCGACTGTATGTTTATGAAGACCCCCGGATTGAAGAGGTGGAGAACCTGCTGCCCAAGTCCAACTGTGGGGCCTGCGGTTTGGCCGGTTGCCGCAATTTCGCCGAGAAAGTCATCGCTGGTGATGTGGTTCCGGCGCAGTGCACCGTCAGCAGCCCTGCACAGGTTGGCGTGATCGCCCAGTTCTTGGGCGTGGATGCGGGCGATGTCGAGCAGCGCGTGGCCCGCCTGGCCTGCGCGGGCGGCAAACATGTCGCCTACACGCGGGCGCGCTACGCCGGCTTGTCCACCTGCCGCGCAGCGGCCGTGGTGAGCGGCGGTGGCAAAGAGTGCGCGTGGGGCTGCCTGGGGCTGGGAGATTGCGTCACCGTCTGCAACCAGGATGCCATTCACCTGGACCGGCATGGCCTCCCGGTGGTTGATCCGACCAGATGCACGGCCTGCAATGACTGCGTCGAGGTGTGCCCGAAAGGCCTGTTTTCTCTCCAGCCAGTGAGCCACAAACTGTGGATTGCCTGTCGCAACCAGGCTGAAGGCGATGCCGCCGAGGCTGCCTGCGAAGTGGCCTGCACCGCCTGCGGCAAGTGCGTGGCTGAAGCGCCGCCCGGCTTGCTGACGGTGCGCAACAACCTGGTCGAGATCGACTACGACTGGCACGACAAGGCCAGCCAGAGCCTCACTGACCGCTGCCCCACCGGCGCCATCGTCTGGTTTGCTGACCCGGAGCTGGCCACACGAGGACATTCGGCCAAAAAGATTCTGCGCAACGACGCGTTGCCCCTCAAACAGTAGCTTGCCGCCAACGCGCCAGCATCACACAGATCAATTTATCTCCTGGGAACATCATCATGCTTAAAAAAGTCTTGGATTATTTGGTGCGCGACAACCAAGGTGCTGGCAAAGACGCAAAGGCAGTGAAATACCCTGGCATCCGTGACGCAGTGGACGGCAACACCGCCGTCATCCATGTCGAGCGCGAGGCCTCCGATGCGGCAGGCTCGTACCCGATCACACCGTCCACCCAGATGGGCGAATACTGGGCCGAGGAAGTGGCCACCGGCCACCTGAACATTTCTGAGCGCCCCCTGATTTTTGTCGAGCCGGAGTCCGAGCACGCCGCCGCTGGGGTCACAGCAGGCATGTCGATGACCGGGCTGCGCGCCACCAACTTTTCGTCCGGCCAGGGCATTGCCTTCATGCACGAGTCACTCTACGCCACCGTAGGCAAGCGCCTGCCCTATGTGCTCAACATGGGCTGCCGGGCCATCACCAAGGCGAGTCTGAATGTGCACGCGGGGCATGACGATTACCACTGCATTGACGACACCGGTTTCATCCAGGTGCTGGCCAAAAACGCCACCGAAGCCGCCGACCTGAACCTGATTTCGCGCAAAGTCGCGGAGCTGTCGCTCACGCCAGCCATTGTTGGCCAGGATGGTTTCCTGACCACCCACCTGATCGAATCGGCACGGCTGCCTGAGCGCGAGCTGGTGGCTGAATTTTTGGGCCGCCCAGACGAACTGATCGACACCCCCACCCCGGCCCAAGCCATGCTGTATGGCCCCAAGCGCCGCCGGGTTCCAGCGATCTGGGATGTGGATACCCCAATGGTGTCCGGCTCGGTGCAAAACCAGGATGCGTACATGCAGTCGGTGGCAGGCCAGCGACCGTATTTCTTTGATCACATTGCGGCGATCACCGACCAGTGCATGGCCGAGTACGCCCAGTTGACCGGGCGCGCCTACCAGCGTGTGGCTTCCTGGAAAGCAGACGACGCGGACTACCTGGTGCTGGGCATGGGCAGCATGGTGGTGCAGGCCGAAGCGGTGGCTGACTATTTGCGCGCCACGCGCAAGCTCAAGGTCGGCGTGGTCAACCTGACCATGTTCCGCCCGTTCCCCGGCGACCTGCTGGGACACCTGCTGCGCGGCAAAAAGGGGGTGGCGGTGCTGGAGCGTACCGATCAGCCGCTGGCTGAAGACTTGCCCTTGATGCGCGAAATCCGTGCAACCCTCTCGAAATGCCAGGAAAACGGCCAGGCCACGGCCGACCGTGGCAACCACAAGGAGGCTCAACTGCCTTATCCGGGCTATGCCAGCATCGCCGCTGGCGAGATGCCGCGCCTGTACTCGGGCTGTTACGGTCTGGGTTCGCGTGACCTGCAACCCGAGGGGCTGATTGGCGCATTCGAGAACATGTTGCCGGACGGTCAGCGCCGCCCCTTCTTTTATCTGTCGGTCGATTTCGCCCGCGACCCGCTCAATCCCAAGGACGAGTTGCATCAAGAAGCCATGCGTGCGGCCTATCCGCGCTTGCGTGAACTCTCGGTGCGTGGCAGCGAAAACCCCAACCTGATGCCACCCGGTGCCATCACGGTGCGTATGCACTCCATTGGCGGCTGGGGTGCCATTACCACCGGCAAGAACCTGGCCATGACGCTGTTTGACCTGCTGGGTTACGAGATCAAGGCCAACCCAAAGTACGGCTCCGAAAAGAAAGGCCAGCCCACCACCTACTACCTGTCGGCAGCACCGGAGCTGATTCGCGTCAACAGCGAGTATGTGCACCTGGACGTGGTGCTGTCGCCCGACCCGGCGGTCTTTGGCCACTCCAATCCACTCACCGGGCTCAAAAAGGGTGGCGTGTTCATCATCCAGAGCAATCTGGGCGAGGCCACCTGGGCCGCCTTCCCGCTCTGGGCACAAAAGCAGATCGTTGAGCAGGAAATCCGCGTCTATTACCTCGATGCGTTCCAGATCGCCCGGGAAGAAGCCGGTAGTGCCGAACTCATGCTGCGCATGCAGGGCAACGCGTTCCAGGGTGCCTTTTTTGCTGCCTCGCCGGTCCGCGCCAACGCGGGCCTGAGCGAAGAAACCCTGTTCCGCGCCATTGAAAAGCAGTTGGAAGCCAAGTTTGGCGGCAAGGGCGGGCGTGTGGTCGTGGATAACCTCACGGTGGTGAAACGCGGTTACGTTGAAACCCACGAGATCACCGACAAACCGCTGGGTGCCAGCAACAGAGGACTGACCAAACCTGATGTGGGTCTGCCCATCATGCTGATGCACACGCCGGTCGCCGATGCCAAGCACTTGCCCCCTGTGGCCGACCTGCATCGCTTCTGGGAGCAAACGGGTCACTTCTACATCACTGGCAAGGGTAATGACAACCTGGTGGACCCGTTCATCGGCGCTTCGCTGATGCCTGCGGCCACCGGCCTGTACCGCGACATGACCGGCATCCGGTTCGAGCACCCGGTCTGGATCGCTGAAAACTGCACCGCCTGCGGCAACTGCTACACCGCCTGCCCGGACAGCGCCATTCCCGGCCTGATCAACAGCGTGGCCGAGGTCTTCACTACCGCATTGAGCCGTATCGAAACCAGCGGCACACCCACCCGCTTCCTGCGCCGCGCCGTTCGCGTGGCCGAGAAAAAGCTGCGCGCACTGACCACCGGTGATGGTGTTGCCGTGCGTCCGTTGATCGACCAGGCCATTGAGGCCACGATCGCCGATGCGCCAGAGGATGAACGCACCAAGCTGGCCGCCGAGTTTGCCCTGCTGCAAGAGCAATTGGGCAGTTTCCAGTTCGCCGCCACCAAACCTTACTGGTCACAAAAGGAGAAAAAGGCACCCGGCAGCGGCGGCCTGTTCTCGATCACCGTCAACCCGCTCACCTGCAAATCCTGCGCCTTGTGTGTCACCGTCTGTGAAGACAACGCCTTGAAGATGGTCACCCAGACCGAGAGCTCAGTAAAAACACTGCGCCAGGATTGGGATTTCTGGCTGGACCTGCCCACCACGCCCAAGGAATACAGCCGCATCGACAGTCTGGACGACAAGATTGGTGCGCTGGAGACCCTGCTGCTCGACAAATCGAACTACAACGCGATGAATTGTGGCGATGGTGCCTGCCTGGGCTGTGGCGAAAAAACCGCCATCCACCTGTTCACCGCTGCCGCAGCGGCCTTGATGCAGCCGCGTGTGCGCAACCTGGTGGCACGTCTGGACCAGCTCATCATTGACCTGGAACAACACATGCGCAATCGGCTGGCCAGCGCCATCGACCTCTCGGATGCCAACGCGGTGGTGTCAGCCGTCAACGCCAGCAGCAGCGACCTGACTTTGTCCAAACTGGCGGCCAGCCTGAATGCCAACAAGCCCTCGCAACCGCTGGACCCGGCATGGATCAAACGCACCGCGCAACTGCTTGAACGGCTCAAAGATCTGCGCTGGCGTTATGTGGAAGGCCCCACCAAACATGGCCGCTCCGATATGGGCATGGTCAATTCGACTGGGTGTACCTCGGTCTGGGGCTCTACCTACCCGTACCACCCCTATCCGTTCCCATGGACATCTCACCTGTTCCAGGATTCACCATCGGTAGCGATGGGGCTGTTTGAAGGTCACATGGCCAAGATGGCCGAGGGCTTCAAGGCGGTGCGGATGGCCGAACTCGAACTCAAGGGGGAGTACATCCATGAGCGCGATGCGGATTTCTTCAAACGCTTTGACTGGCCGCAGTTCACCGACGAAGAGTGGCATCTGTGCCCGCCGGTGGTCAGCCTGGGCGGCGATGGTGCCATGTATGACATCGGTTTCCAGAACCTCTCACGCGCCATGATGTCGGGCAAACCGATCAAGGTGCTGGTGGTGGATACCCAGGTTTATTCCAACACCGGCGGTCAGGCCTGCACGTCAGGCTTCATCAGCCAGGTGTCTGACATGGCCCCATACGGCAAAGCCATGCACGGCAAGACCGAGATCCGCAAGGAGATGAGTGTGATTGCCATGGCGCACCGCACCTCGTTTGTGCTGCAAAGCACCATTGCCCACGTGAACCACCTGCTGGAGGGTTACATCGACGGCCTGAATTCACGGCGGCCCGCGCTGTTCAACATTTATGCCGTCTGCCCGCCGGAGCACGGTGTGGGTGACGACAAGAGCATCGATCAAAGCAAGCTGGCGGTGGAAAGCCGGGCGTACCCGCTGTTCCGCTTCGACCCGGATGCGGCGGTGACTTTTTCTTCAGCCATCAGCCTCGAAGGCAACCCGGCCATGGAGTCGGACTGGCCGGTGTATTCGCTGGAGTACCAAGACGAAGCTGGTGCCAAGCAGCGCATGGATTTGCCGGTGACTTTTGCCGACTTTGCCGCCACCGAAGGGCGCTTTGGCAAACAGTTCCGGAAAGCCCCCCCGGAAACCTGGAACGATGCCATGTTGCCGCTGGCCGACTTGCTGGCCCTGCCCCAAGACGAGCGCGAGGGCCGCTACCCCTACATCTGGGCAACGGACCCCAAAAACCGCCTGATGCGCCTGCTGGTCTCCAAAGAGTTGGTGCTCGCCTGTGAAGAGCGGCAGAACTTCTGGCAGCAGTTGAAAGATCTGGCTGGCGTGGGAGCAACGCAGGCTGCTGAAGATAACCAAGCTATTGCAGAGCGTGTGCGCGCCGAGTTGATGCAAAAGATCACCGCCAGCCTGGGGCTCGCTGGCAGCGACTTTGCGCCAGCAGCTTCGCACACCCTGGCCGCGCCAACCGAGACCAGCATCGGCTCTGGCGGCTACGAGGCCTGTTGGGTTGATACCCCTGAATGCACCGCCTGCGACGAATGCACCAGCTTGGCACCGAAGGTTTTTGCCTACAACGAGCAAAAGCAAATCACCGTTCTCAACCCCAAGGGGGCCAAATACAAGGACCTGGTCAAGGCAGCCGAAAAATGCACAGCGGGCTGCCTGCACCCGGGAACACCCTGGGACAAAACCGAACCCGGGCTTGACAAGCTGCTGGCACGTGCGGCCAAGTACAACTGATGACGAGCGGCCGAACCCAACTATGAAGTTTCTCAACTTCCTGCGTGGCGAGACTTTTGCCCGCGGTATCCATCCGCCGCAGCACAAGGACACGGCGGCCATGCCGATCCGGCGTTTGCCCTTTTCTCCCACGCTGATCGTGCCGCTGTCGCAGCAGGTGGGTCGGCCAGCCAAGCCACTGGTGCGCGTCGGCCAGGAGGTGCAGCGTGGTGAGCCGATTGCGGCTGCCGATGGCTTTATTTCAGTACCCCATCACGCCCCCGCCACTGGCGTGGTGGAAGCCATTCGACTGCACCCCACAGCCAATGGCCCCTGGACAGAATCCATCATCATTCGGGTGCATGCAGGGTCCACCCAGGAAGTCTTGTGGGAACTGCCGCAAGATCTGGCGTCGTTGGACACAGAAGGTTTGATTCTGGCAGTACAAAACACCGGTATTGTGGGACTGGGTGGCGGCATCTTCCCCACCCATGCCAAGTTGCGTGTGCCCAAGGAGTACCCGGTCGATACGCTGATAGTCAATGGCTGCGAATGCGAGCCCTACCTGACCTCCGACCACCGCATCATGCTGGAGCGCGCACCGCAACTGGTGGCTGGCATTGCCATTGCGCGGCGCTTGCTGGGGGGACCGCCTGCCATCATCGGCATCGAAGACAACAAGCCTGATGCGGTGGCTGCGGTGCGTGCACAACTGCCGGATGACGGCAGTGTCAGGGTAGAAACCGTCCCCACCAAATACCCGCAAGGCGCGGGTGAAATGCTGATCAAAACCTTGCTGGGCCGAGAGGTGCCACCCGATTCGCGTTCCTACCAGATCGGAGCCTACGTGCAAAACGTCGCCACGCTGGCCACCATGGGAGCCCTCATGCCAAGCGGGCGGGGTTTCATCGAACGCGTCATCACGGTGGAGGGAACGGCGGTGGCGCGCCCAGGCAACTACCTGGTGCCCATGGGGACACCACTGCGCTTTTTGCTGGACTGCGTGGGCGCGCCAGCCGATTCAGTGGAAGTGATTTTTGGTGGGCCCATGATGGGGCAGGCGGTTGCGTTCCTGGATGCTCCCATCACCAAGGGTGTGTCGGGCATTCTGGCCTTCAACAGTCGCGATCTGACACCACGCGTGGATGGCCGCAGCTTCCCCTGCGTCAAATGTGGCGAGTGCATCGAGTCTTGTCCCATGGGTCTGAACCCTTCGACCCTGGGCATGCTGGCCGCCAAACGCCAGTACGACACCATGGCCGACAGTTACCGCCTCGGAGCCTGCTTTGAATGCGGCACCTGCAGCTACGTCTGTCCGGCCAACATTCCTCTGGTTCAGCAGTTCCGCGTGGCCAAGCAAGTCTTGCGCGGGCGGGAGAAAACAACATGACAACGGTCGATATTCGCTCCGCGCCACACATCAAGGCGGAAAACGGCGTGGTCAAAATCATGCGCCATGTGGTGTGGTCACTTTTGCCGGTTTGCGCCTTCTACATCTACCAGTACGGCATCTCGGCGTTGGCCTCGCTCGTCGTCGTGACACTGGCTTGCCTGGCAGCGGAGTCGTACTTTGTTCGACAGGGTCAGCAGTCTGGCAACCTGGGCGACTGGTCCGCCACCATCACCGGCTTGCTGCTGGCCCTGACGCTGCCGCCTGGCTTTCCGTTGTGGATGGGTGTGATCGCCGGCGTTGTTGCCATCGCACTTGGCAAAGCCATCTTCGGCGGCATCGGTCACAACCTGTTCAACCCGGCATTGGTCGGTCGCGCTTTCGTGCAGGCTGCATTTCCGGTGGCTATCGCCGCTTACACACCGTCCTTCCTGCCGGGCCGCTTTACCGAGTTCATCCCCTCGACGCTGACACTTCCCTTCATGGCTCCAACCTCTGTCGTCGCGTGGCTGCAAGCCCAACAAATCGATGGACTGAGCGGGGCTACGCCACTGGCGCGCTGGAAGTTCGAGGGCGTGGTGGCCGAAGGCATGGACCTGCTGACATCGCTGTCAGGCCACATGGCCGTCGGCCCGTCGCCGCTGCTGATCCTGCTGTGTGGAGCCTATCTGGCTGCGCGCCGATTCATGGACTGGCGCATTCCCGTGGCAGTCCTGGGCAGCGCGGCGGCTCTGGCTGCGGTGTTGTATGCGTTTGACACCCAACATTACCCCAGTCCCTTCTTTATGCTCTTTTCCGGAGGTCTGGTCCTCGGCGCGGTGTACATGGCGACTGACATGGTGACTTCGCCAGTGACCCCCAAGGGAATGTGGCTCTACGGCGCTTTGATCGGCGTGTTGACCGTCATCATCCGCTATTCCGGCGGCCTGCCAGAGGGCGTGATGTATGCCATCCTAATCGGCAACGCCTCCACACCGCTGCTGGAGCGCATCACCCAACCTGTAGCCTTTGGCACGGCAGTGACCAAGCGGGAGAAGAACAAGTGAATACACCGGTTACACCCCCCGCTTCTGCGCCAGCGGCCCCTCCCGCTGTCACATCCACGACCTCTCTGATCAGCACGTTGGGCTTGGTGTCCGCGATTTGCGGATTGATCATCGTCGGCACCTACGAGGCCACGCTAGCTGCCGCTCGTGCCAACCGCCAACTGGCAGTCGAGCGCGCCGTATTCAAGGTGCTGCCAACAGCAAAGACGGTAACTGAATTCCTGGCCCTGCCATCGGGAGATATTTTGCCGGGATCTGGCGGCGACGTGCCACCGGGGGCAGTGAAGTTCCACGCGGCATACGATACCAACGGCCAACTCGCAGGCATCGCGGCAGAGGGTGCAGCCAAGGGTTACGCCGACACAGTGCGTGTGATGTTCGGTTACGGCAGCGCTTGTCAGTGCATCATGGGCATTGGTGTCGTCTCAATGCGCGAAACGCCGGGCATCGGAGACAAGATTCTCACCGACAAGGCCTTTCTGCAAAACTTCCAGGCGCTGGACGTGAAGCTGAACGCCGAGTTGTCTGCCCTGGCCCACGAGGTCAAAGTCGTCAAGCACGGCAGCAAGACCCAACCCTGGCAAATTGATGCCATCTCGGGAGCCACAGTAACCTCTCGCGCTGTCGGCAAAGGCATCAACGATGCGGCGCAGGCCTTGCTACCACGGCTGGTACCCAAACTTGATCAACTGAAAGGCAAACCATGAGTTTCCCCGGCACAGGCCACCAAGGCAGCAACTGGACCGAACTGACCGAAGGGCTGTGGGAACGTAATCCCGTCTTCGTGATGGTTCTGGGCATGTGCCCAACGCTGGCGGTCACCGTCTCAGGCATCAATTCGCTGTCCATGGGTCTGGCTACCACTTTCGTGCTTGCTGCATCATGCTGGTTGATATCGCTGCTGCGGCGCATGATCCCCAAAGAAGTGCGCATCGCTGTCTACATCGTCATCATCGCCACCTTCGTCACGGTGGTGGACTACGCTATCCAAGCCATCAGTTTGAGCATGTATGAAGCCCTGGGAGCCTATATACAGCTGATCGTCGCCAACTGCCTGGTTCTGGGGCGTGCCGAAGCACATGCTGCACGCAACCCGCCTCTGGCTGCCACGCTGAACGCCACTGGCATGGGTCTTGGATTCACCCTCGGCCTGGTGATGATCGGTGCGGTACGTGAGGTGCTGGGCGCTGGCAGCCTGTTCGGCCTGTCGCTGTTCGGCCCGGACTTCCAGCCGTGGGTCGTGATGGTGCTGCCGCCGGGCGGTTTCTTCGTCATGGGTGGCTGGCTGATGCTGTTTGCCATTGTCCGCAGGCGTAGGGCCCGCGCCTCCGTTGCCACCGCAGGAGCCAGCCATGGTGCGTGAATCATTAGGCCAAATTCTGCTGAGCACTACGCTCTCGGGCAATTTCGTGCTGGCCATGTTCCTGGGCATGTGCCCGTTTCTGGGTGTGACACAAAACGTGTCGCTGGCCTTTCCACTGGGCCTGGCCACCAGCTTTGTGATCATCATCGCGTCACTGAGTGCCTACGGTCTGAACCTGATCCTGGGGATTCTGCACCTGGAGTTCCTGCGCCTGATTTGCTACATCGTGGTCATCGCCTCGGCGGTGCAACTGGTCGAGATGTTTGTCAAGAAAAGCAGCCCTGCACTGTTTCGCGCGTTGGGCATTTACCTGCCGCTGATCACCACAAACTGCGCCGTGCTGGGCGTGGCGCTATTTCAGACCTCGCGCGAGTACAACTTCGTGCAGTCGCTCACCTTTGCGATCGGTGGTGGCATTGGCTTCACCCTGGCACTGGTGTTGCTGGCAAGTGTGCGCGAGCGCGTGCAATTGGCCGAGGTGCCCGATATTGCCCAGGGAACGGCCCTGGTGCTGATGCTTGCGGGTGTGCTGTCGCTGTCATTCATGGGCTTTGCCGGGCTGGGAGGCTGAGATGTGGATCAACCTGCTTTGGACTTTTGCCGTCCTGATGGCCTTGCTGTTCGGCTGGATCAAAGTGCAATCGGCGGCGCGCCGTGTCGCACTGGAACGCCCCGAGACAGGTCCTTTTCGCCTGGTGGGTGGTGGCTGCGGCGGGCATGGGCACGGCGACGCGAGCGATCATGCCAGTAGCAACCCCGGCCGTTCGATCCCCATCGCCATCGCCGACCGAATCACGCCGGACAGCAACGACGACAGCGGCGGGTGCAGCACTTGCGGCAACACTGGTTGCAAAGCCCTCGGGAGTACCTGTAATTGAAGCTTAAGCACTGTCAACACACACGTCAACCTTGATGATCGGAAAACCATGCAAAGCACAGACCCTATTGCAGTCACTGATGCCCCAATTCACACCGCCAAACTGATCGGCAGCAGCCGGATCACCCCGCCGGGTTCACCCGAAGATGTCCGGCACATGATTTTTGCCACCAACGATGCCGGGGTTGATGGCCGCATTGGCCATTGCATCCGGATCATGGCACCGGGTCAATTCGGAAACAAGCACCACACCCGCCTGTATTCACTGGCCGATATAGACACCAGCGACCCGCAGTGCACCGAGTTTTCGCTGCTGGTGCGGCGCTGCAGCTACATCGACGACTTCAGCGGCGAACGCTACGCCGGTGTCGCGTCCAACTACCTGTGTGACCTGCCCATGGGCAGCGTCGTTGAATTTTCCGGCCCCGGCGGGCACCCGTTCTCGATCCCCGCCAACCGCAGTGCCCCATTGCTGATGATCGGCATGGGCACGGGCATTGCGCCATTTCGCGGTTTGATAAGCCGCATTTATGACACCCTGGGTGGCTGGGAGGGCAAGGTCAGGCTGTTTTACGGTGCCCGCAGCGGCCTGGAAATGCTCTACATGAATGACGAAAACAAGGATCTGGCCAACTACTACGATCAGGCCACTTTCAAGGCTTTCCAGGCGGTCAGCCCCCGACCCCATTTTGACGAACCCCCGGCCATCGAGACAGCGATCGACACCTGTGCCAGCGAGGTCCTTGAGATGTTGCAGAACAGTGATACGCATGTCTATATCGCCGGGCCGCAAGCCATGCTGGCCCGGGTGGAGGACACCTTCACACGGATCGTTCGCAGCGCCGAGGCTTGGACAACCCTGCGCCAGAGCTTGCTGGCCAGCGGCCGCTGGAATGTCGTCCTGTATTGAAGGACTTCATCCGCCGAAAAGAAAAACCCCAAGCAAATCAATGACTTGGAGTTGTATTCTGGCGGAAGCTGTGTCATTCGAAGCAACCATATAAATCAATGGCTTAAGACTGTTTTAATTGTCGTTCCCCCATTGGTTCCCTCATAAAGAAAAGTGTGCCCTCGTTATCCAGCGCCAGCACCAGGCGGAAAACCTAACGGCTGATACGGCAGTTCAGGCCCTGCATGTGATTGTGTATGCGCCCCTTGGTTCCGTTTTTGTTGCCTGTGCCGCCCTGTCGTCTTAGGGTTCGTTGTGCTTGTTCTGACAACGACTGGGTAGGTTGTTGCTGGCGCTGTTCAGCCCGGCAACAAAAAAACCCAGCGGGTTATTGCTGGGTTCGGTTTGGGTTTCCCGTTGATGCGGTCAGCCTGGTTCTGTCGTTACCGATTGCTGATGCAAGCGGCCAGCCTACGCGCTTGGTGACCGTCCGAGCGCAAGGATGGTTTCGAGCGGCCACACCTTTGTCGATGTCCCGGCGATACGGTGGGCGTACATCGTTGCGCGTGACACACCGGCGAGTTCGCATTGGCACACGATGCCCAAGTCGCCATCCATGTCTATCCAGTCCTGGCGCATCATGATGGGCTCATCCCTGACTTTTTTTTGAGCCAGTCAAGCTCCATTT
>CAIVHU010000292.1 GCA_903905735.1 uncultured beta proteobacterium | reverse complement strand
GCCCCAAGGCCGCCAGAACTCCAGAAATCAGCCAAAAACTGCTGAGAAAGACCGAATGGGGGAAATCTTCGTTGTGGGAAACAACCGATCCCCCATTGGGGATGCGGGGTTTTCGGTCAGGCACTAGTTAACGCAGTGAATTCCGCTTTTGAAGTAATACTCAAGAGTTACCAGGCTACTCGAAATTCATCATAACCAAGAAGGAAGCACCCAGCATGCAAACACTGTTTGAAGCAGCCAACCATATTGCCCAAGAAATTGAGCGCACTCGCCAGCATTTGACCAATCTGGAGCTGGCACTGGAAGGCCTGAAGCCACTCATCACTGTGGATGCTGCAACAACAACTTTGACCTATGTGATTGCCTCTCAGGCGCAGCCTGTTGAAGACCTCTCCGTTGTGAGCGCCAAGCCCGCCAAGATAAATTCCAGGTCGAAATTGCCGGTGAATCCCAAGGCTGAAGAAACGAAAGCAGTCAAGACCAGGGTAACAAAGCCCAAGGCAACAAAGGCTGCTTTAGCAATACCAGAGTCGGCGGTGGTGCCCGCTAAATTACCAGCCACTGGGGCCAAATTTTGGCTCAAGTGTCTTGGACGCAGGAAGTCCTCGGTGGCGCAAATAGCCGATGCAGCCTTGAAGAAACTCAAACTTGAAGACTCAGCCAGAGAAGTAATGACTGGCCGCGCCAAAGCGTGGGCCTACTTGGCAACCAAGAAGGGCGAGCTCGTTGAAGCGGGTACACGTGATGGGGTCAAGTTGTACCAGTTGGCGCCTGCCAGTGACCAAGGTTCTGCTCCGAGTGTTCCAGTCGTTGACACTGTTGCGGGTGTTTCTCCAATCGAAGCTGCCTCTGCGGCGGAAAGTAACGCCGCACCCTGAGCGGCAGATTGGTCTGCGCCGTCTGGAACTGACCATGAAAATCGACCTCACAGCGCAAGGGCTTGAGCGTTTTGTCGAAGCGCAAGACCGGGTCTACGATTCGGTCTGTGATGAGTTGGCGCTTGGCGAGAAGGCGACACACTGGATGTGGTTCATCTTTCCTCAACTCAAATCGCTTGGGCGCAGCGCTATGGCCAAGCATTTCGGTATCGAATCTCTGGAAGAAGCCACGGCCTATTGGCAGCATCCGATTCTGGGCAACCGACTGCGTGAGTGCACCCAGTTGCTTCTGACGCAACCAAATGCAGATGCGTTTGAGGTTTTTGGCTCGCCAGATGACATGAAACTTCGGTCTTGCCTGACGCTGTTCAGTAAGGTGGCACCGGATGAGTTCGTGTTTCAGCATGCCCTGGAGCGCTTCTTTCACGGTAAGCCTGATGAGGCGACGCTGGATTTGTTGAACCAGAACTTCCAAAACGAAGTCTCAGGCAACGAATCTGAAGGCGGGTTGGAGGCACCCTTTGACGAGTGAAAGGACAAATCCGGTGAGTAAATTCCAGACACCTTTGCCATCAACGGTTGACGAGGCGGTGCGCTTGCTCCAGGGTCTGGTGCCTGAGAGCCAAAAGACGGACATTGCCTTCATGTCTGAAGATGAGTTGCCCACCCTTGATTTTGGACTCGGTCAATGGGTCAGAAATCACCTTGGGCTTTGGGACCAGACAAATCCGGCTCTGTTGGTCGCCACCGGCGAAACGCACCCAGACGGCGCATCGGGAGTCATCATCCGCGCTTTTTGGCAGTCTCTGAGAGCTGAGTTGCCGAGAGTGCACTGACTGTCAAATGGGCAGCACTTACCACGGAGCGCAACGCCACACATGAACCAAAGAAGACTTTTCCTCACCGGCGTGGGTTGTCTGTCATTGATGACCGCATTGCCGGCTTTGGCCCAACTGCCCAAACGCAACCTCACAGTCCAAATGCGACAGGTGGAGGAGGGCGGCAGCGCTGGGTACTCGGTGAGTACCGAACCCCAAGATGCGCTGATGGCGGGGCAATCCGTCAACGTACGCAATGGTGAAACAGCCACCTTGAAAGTGTCGAAGGCAGTGCCGATGCAATGGGTGCAGTCGGTATCAGCACAAAGCACTGCGCTCTCAGCTTCGGGCGTGTCGGCCACGAGCACCGGGGGTGGCGTGAAGAATGGCCTTGTCTGGCTTGAAGCTGGCCAAAGCTTCAAGGTCAAGCCGCGCTGGCCTGGAGGCAAACAACCGGTGAGTGTTGAAATCGACGTGGAATCGGCAAGTGTCGGACAACGCACGGGTACTGAACTTCCCGACCAGTCACGAAGTCAACTCGTCACAACGGTCAGTCTGCCGCTGGGCCAATGGGTCACGGTTGCCAGCAGTGGCAGTGGCGACCAACCCGGGGTGTACAGCAGCCAGTCTGCCAGCAGAAGCAAGCGTCTGCTTCAACTGCGGGTTGTGGCACCGTGACATTTGAACTTCCAAGTCGTGGATGGGGCGGATAAGGACGCTTGTCTATGCACTGAGAACGGGGTAACGGTGGTAACACTGGTTTCTGGCCGGTTTTC
>CAIVHU010000291.1 GCA_903905735.1 uncultured beta proteobacterium | reverse complement strand
ATCTGCCTTACGCGGGCTACACCGATCTGGCGCAAAAGCCCGAGGTGTACCAGCTCATCAAGGAATGTGTCGAAAAAGTCAACGCCGACCTGAGCGTTGATGCCCTGCTGGCGGGTTCACAAGTCAGCCGTTTCCTGGTGTTGCACAAAGAGCTGGACGCCGACGATGGTGAACTCACCCGCACCAACAAGGTCCGCCGGGGCTTCATTGCCGACAAATACGACGTGCTGATCGACGCGCTCTACGGCGGCAAAACCAGCCAGTTCATTGAAACCGTGGTGAAGTTTGAAGACGGCCGCACCGGCAAGGTCAGCGCCACGCTGCGCATTGACGACACCAAGACCTTTGCGCCTGTCAAAGCGGCAGCCTGAAAGCAGTTCACTCCATGGCAACCAAACACATCGGTGACGTCATTCTGGATGTCAAAAACATTTCCCTGAGTTTTGGCGGCGTGAAGGCGCTCACCGACATCAGCTTCAACGTGCGCGAGCACGAGGTGCGCGCCATCATTGGGCCCAATGGCGCGGGCAAAAGTTCGATGCTCAATTGCATCAACGGCGTTTACCGACCTCAGGAAGGCGCTATCACTTTCAGAGGAAAAACCTTCAGCCACATGGACAGCTACCAAGTGGCCAGCATGGGTATCGGGCGCACTTTCCAGAACCTGGCGCTGTTCAAGGGCATGAGCGTGATCGACAACATCATGACCGGGCGAAACCTGAAGATCAAAAGCAACCTGTTTTTGCAGGCGCTCCGCATCGGCCCGGCCCAGCGTGAGGAAGAGATGCACCGCGAGTTTGTCGAACACATCATCGACTTTCTCGAAATCCAGGCCTTCCGCAAAACCCCGGTCGGCCAGCTGCCCTACGGCCTGCAAAAACGCGTCGATCTGGGCCGCGCGTTGGCCATGGAGCCGCAACTGCTGCTGCTCGACGAACCCATGGCCGGCATGAACGTGGAAGAAAAGCAGGACATGAGCCGCTTTGTGCTCGACGTGAACGAAGAATTTGGCACCACCATTGTCCTGATCGAGCACGACATGGGCGTGGTGATGGACATCAGCGACCGCGTGGTGGTGCTGGACTACGGCAAGAAGATTGGCGACGGCACGCCTGACGAAGTGCGCAGCAACGAAGAAGTCATCAGCGCTTATTTGGGCACGGGGCATTGAACATGAATGACACAAACACGGAAGTGACTATGAAGCCTGCGAGTTCCAACAACACCAAGCCAGTGATGCCGTGGAACTGGCTTTGCCGGGCCACTGGCATCGCCCCCTTGAGGGGGGAGGCGGCTACACGAAGTGAGCAAGCAACGGGGGGGAGTCAATAGTCATGGGATTTTTTCTTGAAACATTGTTGGGTGGCCTGATGGCCGGCATGTTGTACTCGCTGGTGGCCCTGGGCTTTGTGCTGATCTACAAGGCCAGCGGCGTGTTCAACTTTGCCCAGGGCGCGATGGTGCTGTTTGCCGCGCTGGCCATGGCGCGTTTTGCCGAGTGGATTCCGCTCTACAGCGGTATTTCCAGCGCACTGGTGGCGAACTTGCTGGCCTTTGTCGGCGCTGGCATCCTGATGTTTGGCGTGGCCTGGCTGATCGAGCGCCTGGCCTTGCGCCATCTGGTCAACCAGGAAGCCACCACGCTGCTGATGGCCACGCTGGGCATCAGCTATTTTCTGGACGGCCTGGGGCAAACGCTGTTTGGCAGCGACATCTACAAGATCGACATCGGCATGCCCAAAGACCCGATCATTGCTTTCGAGAGCCTGTTCGAGGGCGGCATCCTGATCAACAAGGAGGACCTCTATGCGGCCTTGATCGCGGCGCTGCTGGTGGGGCTGCTGACGCTGTTTTTCCAGAAAACCGTGACCGGCCGTGCCCTGCGTGCGGTGGCCGATGACCATCAGGCAGCGCAAAGCATCGGCATTCCGCTCAACCGCATCTGGGTCATCGTCTGGTGTGTGGCGGGTGTGGTGGCGCTGGTGGCCGGCATGATCTGGGGCAGCAAACTGGGCGTGCAGTTTTCGCTGACCACGGTGGCGCTGCGCGCCTTGCCGGTGGTGATTCTGGGCGGCCTGACCTCGGTGCCCGGGGCCATCATTGGCGGGCTGATCATCGGTGTGGGTGAAAAGCTGTCCGAAGTGTTTTTGGGTCCGTATGTGGGCGGCGGCATCGAAATCTGGTTTGCCTATGTGCTGGCACTGCTGTTCTTGCTCTACCGGCCGCAAGGGCTGTTTGGCGAAAAGATCATCGATCGTGTATGAAACGCACGATCAACCCGCAGGGGTCTTCGCGGAACGTGAAGGCTGGGCTTTCAGCGAAGCTACAAGATCATCGACCGGGTCTGATTTCATAGCATATTACGCAGGCTAGATAAGGGCTAGAAGCCATTTTTACTCATAAAAATCAGGAACGGGACAAGCATGTTTTACCGCGAAAACGGCCAATTCAAAACCAGCTACCGCGCTGACCAGCAGATCTTCCCGATCGTGCAGGATCGCTGGGCGGTGCTGCTGATCATTGCAATGGCCTTCATTGCGGTGCCTCTGGTCAGCAGCGGTTACATGTTCCGGGCCATTCTGACGCCCTTCCTGATCATGTCACTGGCCGCCCTGGGGGTGAATATTCTGGTGGGCTACTGCGGCCAGATCTCGCTGGGCTCGGGGGCTTTCATGGCGGTGGGTGCTTACGCCGCGTTCAACTTCTTTGTGCGTGTGCCGGGCATGCCGCTCTTGCTGGCGCTGGTGCTGGGCGGTTTTTGCTCTAGCGCGTTTGGCATTCTGTTCGGGCTGCCGAGCATGCGCGTCAAGGGCTTGTATCTGGCGGTGGCCACGCTCGCCGCGCAGTTCTTCAGCGACTGGATGTTTCTGCGCATCAAGTGGTTCACCAACGACTCGGACTCGGGTTCGGTGTCGGTGTCGGGCCTGCAGGTGATGGGCATCCCGATCGACAACCCCACGGCCAAATACCTGCTGTGCCTGTCGATTCTGGTGGTGTTGGCACTGCTGGCCAAAAACCTGGTGCGCAGTGCCATTGGCCGCGAGTGGATGGCGATACGCGACATGGATGTGGCCGCCAGCGTGATTGGCATCCGGCCGATGTACGCCAAGCTGAGCGCGTTTGCCGTCAGCTCGTTCATCGTCGGCGTGGCCGGTGCACTGTGGGGCTTTGTCTATCTGGGGGCCTGGGAGCCGGCAGCGTTCTCGGTGGACCTGTCGTTCAAGCTGCTGTTCATGGTCATCATTGGCGGCATGGGCTCCATCATGGGCAGTTTTTTTGGAGCCGGGTTCATCGTGCTGCTGCCCATTGTGCTCAACCAACTGTTGCCGATGCTGGGCGGCCTGGTGGGTCTGCAGGTGTCCACAGTGGTCACGTCGCACGCCGAACTGATGGTTTTTGGCAGCCTGATCGTCTGGTTTTTGATCGTCGAGCCGCATGGTCTGGCCAAGTTGTGGTCGATTGGCAAGCAAAAGCTGCGCCTTTGGCCCTTTCCGCATTGAGTTATTCGCATTGATTTCGTTGCCCGTTGCCCGTTGCCCGTTCGCTAACCCTGGCACCTTGTGCCAATCATTCCAGGAGACAAGTATGAAAATCAGAAACATAGCCGCCGCTGCCCTGATCGCCGCCGTGGGTTCCACTGCGTTTGCCCAGGCCAAGGAGCAGTTCTTCCCGCTGCTGTCCTACCGCACCGGTGCTTATGCGCCCAACGGCACGCCCTGGGCCAATGGCAAGCAGGACTACCTGAAAATGATCAACGCGCGCGACGGCGGCATCAACGGCGTCAAACTGACCTACGAAGAATGTGAAACCGGCTACGCCACCGACCGCGGTGTCGAATGTTACGAACGCCTGAAAAGCCACCCCGGCGTGGCGCTGTTTGACCCGCAAAGCACTGGTATCACCTTTGCGCTGACCGAAAAGGCGCCCAAGGACAAAGTGGCGCTGATGACGCTGGGCTACGGCTTGTCGGTGTCGCAGGACGGCATGGCCTTCAAGTGGAACTTCCCGCTCATGGGCAGCTACTGGACCGGTGCCGACATCCTGATCCAGGAGATCGGCAAAAAACTCGGCGGCCTGGACAAGCTCAAAGGCAAGAAGATCACGCTGGTCTATCACGACAGTCCGTTTGGCAAGGAGCCGATCCCTCTGCTGCAGGAGCGCGCCAAGATGCACGGGTTCGAGTTGCAACTGTTGCCGGTGACCGCGCCTGGTGTTGAGCAAAAAGCCACCTGGTTGCAAGTGCGCCAAAGCAAGCCTGACTTCGTGCTGCTGTGGGGCTGGGGCGTGATGAATTCCACCGCCCTCAAGGAAGCGCAAGCCACCGGCTACCCGCGTGACAAGATGTACGGCGTGTGGTGGGCCGGTGCCGAGCCGGACGTGAAAGACGTGGGCGAAGGTGCCAAGGGTTACCACGCACTGGCGCTCAACACCTCGGGTCAGCAACCCAAAGTCATCCAGGACATCCTGAAATACGTCTATGCCAAGGGTCAGGGTGCGGGGGCCAAGGACGACGTGGGCTCGGTGCTGTACACGCGTGGCGTGATCATCCAGATGCTGTCGCAAGAGGCGGTGCGTGCCGCGCAGGAGCGCTTTGGCAAGGGCAAGGTCATGACCGGCGAGCAAGTGCGCTGGGGTCTGGAAAACCTGAATCTGGACCAGAAAAAGCTCGATGCACTGGGTTTTGCCGGTGTCATGCGGCCCATCAGCACCTCTTGCCAGGACCACATGGGCTCGAGCTGGGCGCGTATCGAAACCTGGGACGGTGCCAAGTGGCAAATCGGTGCTGACTGGTACCAGGCTGACGAGCAGATTCTCAAACCCATGGTCAAAGCCGGTGCCGACAAATACCTGGCTGACAAAAAGGGCGAACGCCGCACTCCGGCCGACTGCCAGTCGTGACCTGCGCAGCGGCTGTCTTGTATGACAAATTGGCTTCCAGCCCTTGTCAGATAGCAGCAGTGCGCTAGCTATTTTGTAACACGATGCATCCCGGTATGCCGCCGGGATGTCCAATCCACAGCCTTGCGTGCAGGGCTGTGGATTGGTAAAGGCAAGGAAATATGGAACCCAACAACATTGTTCTCAACGTCAATGGCATCGAGGTCATTTACAACCACGTCATTCTGGTCTTGAAGGGCGTGTCGCTGAACGTGCCGCAAGGCAAGATCGTGGCCATCCTGGGCGGCAACGGCGCGGGCAAAACCACCACGCTGCGCGCCATTTCGAACCTGCTGCAAGGTGAGCGTGGCGAGGTCACCAAGGGCAGCATCGAACTGCGCGGCGAACGCATCGAGAACCTGTCACCGGCTGATCTGGTCAGGCGTGGTGTGGTGCAGGTCATGGAAGGCCGCCACTGCTTTGCCCATCTGACCATCGAGGAAAACCTGCTCACCGGCAGCTACACCCGCAAGGATAAAGGCGAAATTGCCGCCAACCTGGACAAGGTGTACGCCTACTTCCCGCGCCTGAAAACCCGCCGCACCAGCCAGGCCGCCTACACCAGCGGTGGCGAGCAGCAAATGTGCGCCATTGGTCGCGCCCTCATGACCAACCCCAGCATGGTGCTGCTCGACGAGCCGTCCATGGGCCTGGCACCGCAGATCGTCGAAGAAGTGTTCAACATCGTCAAAGACC
The DNA here is from genome assembly GCA_903905735.1 of uncultured beta proteobacterium. GTDB lineage: Bacteria > Pseudomonadota > Gammaproteobacteria > Burkholderiales > Burkholderiaceae_C > Rhodoferax. The sequence goes on along the minus strand of CAIVHU010000291.1, from coordinate 6,697 downwards.
TCAACGACAAGGAAAAGGTCACCTTCCTGCTAGCCGAGCAAAACACCAACATGGCGCTGAAATACGCCGACTACGGCTACATCATGGAAAGTGGCCGTGTCGTGATGGACGGTGCGGCCAGCGACCTGGTCAACAACGAAGACGTGAAAGAGTTTTACCTGGGCATGGGCGGCGGCGAGCGCAAGAGCTTCAAGGATGTCAAAAGCTACAAGCGCCGCAAACGTTGGCTGGCCTGAATATGCGGGGCACACCCCCCGGCTTGCCCACTTCGTGTGGCCGCTTTCCCCCTTGCAGGGGGCAATACCAGTGGCTCGGCGAAGCCGGTTCCACGGTATTTCTGGCTTTGCGACACCTCTAGAGCGTTGATTGAAATTTGGAGAAATGGAACATGACCGATTTTTTTGACGCGCTGGAAACGCGCGATCCGGCCCGGCGCGAGGCTGATCTGCTCCAGGCGCTGCCGCTGCAGGTGGCGCATGCCAAGATGGCCTCACCGGCGCTGGCCGAGATCCTCAAAGACGTGAGCCCGACCAGCATCACCAGCCGCGCCGCGCTGGCTCAATTGCCAGTCACGCGCAAACATGAGCTGCTGGAGCTGCAACTCAAAAGTCGTAGCGCCAAAGGCAGTGTGTTCGGGGGCTTCAGTGCGGAACGCTTTGGAAAGCACATGCCGCGCGTGTTTGCCAGCCCCGGCCCGATTTACGAGCCCGAAGGCACGGCCAAGGACTACTGGCGCATGGCGCGGGCGATATTTGCCGCAGGTTTCAGGCCCGGCGAGCTGATCCACAACAGCTTCAGCTACCACTTTGTACCCGCCGGTTCGATGATGGAAACCGGTGCCCACGCGCTGGGTTGCACCGTGTTCCCCGGTGGCACCGGCCAGACCGAGCAGCAGGTGCAGGCCATGGCAGAGTTGCAGCCCGCAGGCTACATCGGCACGCCCAGTTTCCTGAAAATCATTCTGGAAAAAGCACTGGAGATGGGCGTGCCCCTGCCCAGCGTGACCAAGGCCATGTTTGGCGGCGAAGCCTACCCGCCGAGCCTGCGCGACTGGTTTGCCGCACACGGCGTGGCCGGTTACCAGTGTTACGCCACTGCCGATGTGGGCTCCATTGCGTATGAGACCGCTGCCCGCGAAGGGTTGGTGGTGGACGAGGGCGTGCTGGTAGAAATCGTGCGCCCCGGCACCGGCGACCCGGTGTTGGAGGGCGAAGTGGGCGAGGTGGTGGTTACCACGCTCAACCCCACTTACCCGCTAGTCCGCTTTGGCACCGGCGATTTGTCGGCCGTGCTGCCGGGTGCCTGCCCCACCGGGCGCACCAACACGCGCATCAGGGGCTGGATGGGCCGCGCCGACCAGACCACCAAAATCCGTGGCATGTTCGTGCACCCGGGCCAGGTGGATCAGATCGCCAAACGCTTCCCCGAGGTCACCCGCGCGCGGCTGGTGGTGACCGGTGAGATGGCCAACGATGTTTTGACGCTCAAGGTGGAATCGGCTTGCAGCGGCCCTGACAGCCTGTCGCAAAAGCTCATGGAGGCGATTCGCGACGTGACCAAGCTGCGTGGTCAGGTGGAGGTGGTGTTACCGGGCAGCCTGCCCAATGACGGCAAAGTCATTGAGGATGCCAGAAGCTATAAATAAAATAGCTATTGGCGCTTTCCATAAAAGGGCTAGAGGGCAAAAAAGCACTTGACCTAAAACTGGTTCAAACGCCCCAGGTAATCGCCTCTTTGGCCTTCAGGCACTCACGGATCATGTCCATGAAGGGCAGGGCGCGCTGGCGCAGGCCGATCATGCTGGCGTGCGGCGCGGGCGCATGTTCCGCCTTGGCCTGAGCGATGGCCTCGTTGCGCGCGGCCTCTTCCTGGGCGATGGCTGCCTCCAGTGCCGCCAAGGCTTGGGGCATCTGCTCGGGCAACAAAATCCCTTTGACGCTGGGGTCAGCGGCGCTGTGTTTGCCAATGACCTCCAGCACATGCTCCCCGTTGGGCTGCAACATAATCACGTCCCCGGTGACTCTGGATTTGAATTGGTAGAGCATGCTGCGTCCTGATGGGTTAGTTGAACTGATTGACAGTCATGGTAGCCCTTTGTGGCGCCATGGCAAGGCATACCTTGGCAACACCTCGCATTGGCTCCTGGAGGTGTCATGAGTTGGCGTGCCTGGGTGCTGCGCGCGCTGGCCGGGGTTTTGCTGGTCGGGTTGCTGGGTGGTTGTGCCGATGCCAGCTATTACGCCCAATCAGTGGAGGGGCAAGTCAAGCTGATGGTCGCCGCACGTCCTATCAATGACTGGCTGGCCGATGCCAAAACCCCCGAGCGACTGCGTGAGCGCCTGACCCTGGCGCAGTCGTTGCGGCGATTTGCGGTGACCGAGCTGCATCTGCCTGACAACCCCAGCTACACACGCTTTGCCGACTTGCATCGCCGCTATGTGGTGTGGAACGTGGTGGCCGCGCCCGAGTTCTCGCTGGAGGTCAAAACCTGGTGTTTCCCGGTGGCGGGCTGCGTGGGCTACCGAGGCTATTTTGACGAGGCGGATGCCCAGGCGCTGGCCACCGAACTGCGCGCTCAGGGGCTGGAAGTCAGTGTCTATGGCGTGCCGGCTTACTCCACGCTGGGCTGGATGAACTGGCTGGGCGGCGACCCGCTGCTCAACACCTTCGTCAACCAGCCGGATGGCGAATTGGCGCGCTTGATGTTTCACGAGCTGGCGCATCAGGTGCTGTATGTGCCGGGCGACACCACTTTCAACGAATCGTATGCCACGGCGGTGGAGCGTTTGGGCGGTGCGCAGTGGCTGGCCACTCAGGCCACACCGCAGGCGCGCCATGCCTTTGCCGCCTATGACCAACGCCGCCAGCAGTTTCGTGCCCTGACCCGCGCCACACGCGAGCGGCTTGAGGCTGTTTATAAGAAAAATAGCCCTCCAGCCCAGGATCATCAAGCGCTGACAGCTATGAAAATTGAAGTGATGCAAGACTTCAAATCCCGTTACGCCAGCCTCAAACAAAGCTGGGGTGGCTACAGCGGCTATGACCACTGGGTGGCGCAAGTCAACAATGCCGCCTTTGGCGCGCAGGCCGCCTACGACGATCTGGTGCCCGCATTCGAGGCCCTGTTTGCGCACGAAGACCGCGACTGGCCGCGCTTTTTTGCCGCTGTCAAACAACTCGCCGCTCGACCGGAGCCCGAGCGTTTGCAGCAACTTCAAGCGCTCATTGCCGCGCCCGCCGATCCTGTCCGCCAGGCACAGACACCCTCCCGACTCAACCCACTTTAAGACACCATGGCAGATTTACACATCGTTCGCGAACACACACTGGGCTTGGCCAAGGCCCGCAAGATTGCCTTCAAATGGGCCGAGCAGGCCGAAACCGAGTTCGGCATGGCCTGCGCCTACACCGAGGGCGACGTGGCCGACGAAGTCACGTTTTCACGCTCAGGGGTCAAAGGCACGCTGGAAGTGGATGCCACGCGGTTTGAGCTGCGCGCCCAGTTGGGTTTTCTGGTGGGTGCGTTCAAGCACCGCATTGAAGCCGAAATCGTGAAAAACCTCGACACCCTGCTGGCCGCGCCTGCCAAAAAGCGCGTGGCCAAAAAAACGGTTTGACTCAGCTCAGGGATTCGATCAGGTCGATGTACTTCTGCATCGCATCGTTGCTGGAGGTGCCCTTGAGCAGGTTCCAGGCATCCCACTTGGCGCGGCCTACCATGTCGGTAAAGCCGGGTTTTTTCTCGGTGTTGTCGCCCACGCTGGCCTGTTTGTACAGGGCGTAGAGCTTCAGCAGGGTCATGTTGTCGGGGCGCTCGCTCAAATTTTTGGAGTTGGCGACAGCGGCTTCAAATTTCTTTTGCAGGGTGGGCATGGGGCAAGGTTCCAATAGGGGTTAAAAGAGGCCAATCAGGGTAAAATGAGACTATCTTACGGGCCGTTTTGACGCCAGAATAGAGGTCGTCCCCCAATACCCTCCGACCATGGTGACCTCATCCTCCCTTCCCTACACCGTTGAGCGCATGAGCAAGGTCGATACGGCCTGGCTGCGCATGGACAGCCCGAGCAACCTGATGATGATCATGGGGGTCTGGATCCTCAAGCCCGCACTGCATTACCCCGATGTGCGGGATCGTCTGGCCGAGCGGCTGCTCAAATACCCGCGCTTTGGCCAGCGCGTGCAGATGGATGCCACCGGGGCCAGCTGGGTGACTGACACGCAGTTTGACATCAGCCGCCATGTGCGCATCGAGAAACTGCCCGGCTCCAGCAAAAAACACCCCATGCCAGCCCTGCAGGCGCGTCTGGCCGAGCTGGCCATGCAGCCGCTGGACATGCGCCACCCGCTGTGGGAATACCGGCTGATCGAGCATTTTGACGGCGGTTCGGCGCTGATCGTGCGCATCCACCACTGCATTGCCGATGGCCTGGCGCTGATCTCGGTGATCCAGTCGATGGTTGATGGCGGCCTGGAGCCGCCCAAACGCAGCCCTAAACCCGCGCCGTTGCACGGCCTGGAAGCGGCGGAAGAATGGATGAGCCACTCGCTGATCGAACCGCTCACGGTCGCGGCCGTCAAGGCGCTGGAAGCCGCCGGTGACGGCGCAGCCCAAGCCTTTGAAGCCGTGGGCGACCCTCGCAACGTGCTGGAAAAATGGCTGGCGCTGGGCCTGAGCAAAAGCAAGGAAGGCTCGTCGGAAGCGGCGCGTCTGGCCTACCAGGTGCTGCGCGATGGGGCTGCCCTGGCCTTGATGACTGACGATTCGCCCACCCGCCTCAAAGGGCAACCGGGGCAGGCCAAACGCGTGGCCTGGTGCCAGCCGATTGCGTTGGACGAAGTGCGCGCGGTGGGCAAGGCGCTGCACTGCTCCATCAACGACGTGTTGCTGGCCTGTGTGGCCGGTGCCATTGGCCAATACCTCAAAAGCCATGGTGATGCCGTGATGGGCAAGGAAATCCGCGCCATGGTGCCGGTCAATCTACGCCCCATGACCCAGGCCTACAAGCTGGGCAACAAGTTTGGCCTGGCCCCGGTGGTGCTGCCGATCGGGCTGGACAACCCGATCGAGCGGGTGTTTGAGGTGCGCAAACGCATGAGCGAGCTCAAAGGCAGCATGCAGCCGCTGTTGGCGTTTGCGTTGCTGGCGGTCGCGGGCATCCTGGTCAAGCCGGTACAGGACGCGATGCTCAGTCTGTTCTCCAAAAAGACGACAGCGGTGATGACCAATGTGCCCGGTCCGCGCGAGAAGCTCACGTTTTGCGGTGCCACGCTGGAGCAGGCGCTGTTCTGGGTGCCGCAGTCGGGTTCGGTGGGCTTGGGCGTGTCGATTTTGAGTTATGGCGGCGGCGTGCAGTTTGGCATCATCAGCGACACCACCCTGTGCCCCGATCCGCAAGCCATCATTGACCAGTTTGAACCCGAGTTCGAGAAGCTCAAACTGCTGACACTGATGTTGCCCTGGGGGGAAGAGTAGCTATAAATATTGCAACTGCTTGCCCTTACTGAATAAGGGCTAGAGGCCAAAAAAGCTTGCAACTTCTGGCAGCACTCAGTCGTCCAACTGCGTTCTCGCCATCTCCACATCCAGCCGCTCAGCGGCATCCAGCGGCTTCACCTTAGCCGCCTGCTGGTACAGCCGGGTAGCAGCATCCATCATGTCGTCACCGCCCAGCATCAGCGTGGCATGGGCGTATTCCAGCAAGCCGTAAGGCGAGTCACCGTGCAGCTTGATGGCCTGCTCAAACAGGTGCAGGCCGATCTCTTTGTTGGCACCGTAGGCCATGGCCCCGATCAGCGAGCCCACCTTGTCAATCACCTCGGCATGAAAGCTGCCCAGCGCCACATGCGCATCGGCATGCTGCGGCGCGTGGCGAATGACGTATTCCAAATCCGACTTGATCTTGGTGCCCAGCCCCTGCGCCAGCGCCTTGGCGACGCTGATCCCCTGGCTGTAGCGGCCCAGTGCGTAGGCGCGCCAATAGCGTGCGCTCAGGTTGTCCGGGTCTTCTTCTGCCGCCTCAGTCGCCTGGTCGGACACCTCCAGATACAGATCCAGCCGACGGATTTCATGCTTTTCAAGGTAGGTGGCATAGACGCAGGTGGCTTTGCTGGCCACACACAGGCCGACGGGGCCCAGGCTCAGGCCGAGGGTGGTGGCTTTTTGAAATTCGCCGTTGTGAAAGTGCGTCCAGGCCTGCAGCAACTCGGGGTCTGAGGGCAGCGGCTCCAGGTCACCAGCGTGCAATCTGGGCCAGTGCTTTTTGACGCTGGTGGCATCAAAGCTGTAGTCACCTGCGTAAGGGAAAGCGGTCCATTTGCCCATGTCGGTCTCCTTGAACCTCTTTATTGTTGCTATTCCTTATTGTAGGCATCTGACAATTTGAGCAAATGGGCTCTTTGGCTACTCTCCAGGTAAGGGGTCATCAGGTTCAGCACATGCTGGGCACCGCGCAGCAGGGCGGCCTGGGCGTTGCTGGGCTCCAGCGCGTTGCGCGGATCGCGCACATATTCAAAGCTCAGCCAGTAAGTGAGCACAACCACCATGCTGGTGGCGGTCGGTTCGAGTTCCCTGGAATCCAGGCTCAGCACGCCGCATCGGCTCAGGCTTTGCAGCATGGCATGCAGCGAACGCTCTTTGCTTTTCAGAACCGCCTGAAAGTGGGTAGATCGGAGAGCGTCGTGTAGGGAAAGAGTGTCT
>CAIVHU010000290.1 GCA_903905735.1 uncultured beta proteobacterium | reverse complement strand
GCCAATTCGGCCAGTAGATTTTTGAACTGAGAAGCGCGCATACGCAATTCTCCTCTGAAAACTCCAAAACATCAACGAAATCCATACAATTCGCGAACAGAGCCACATTAATACAGCTATGTGCCGCAACCTGATTTGTGTAACCGCACATGCCTAACCTGGCCTGCGCAGTTGCCTGGACTGTTGACGACCACCGTCCGCACATACCGAAACGAACTGGTATTGGCGGGAAGACGTCAGGAAATTCCTCGACAGAACTTCCAGTAATCTGCCGTTGTCGTCGGACTGGACGGACTCACCCACGCCAGCTCGCGTCAAGGCAAATGCCCAATTACCTAAAACGCGTCAATGAAAATCCCGACTCGGTGCTGCTAATCGGCCTAGCAAATGCGTCAGGTCAACCAGATGTTTGGCAATCAAATTACGCGCCTCGCCTTCACGCTGCCAAACACCATAGACACCCAAAAGCTTGGCATCCATCAACTCCTTGCGCTGTTTCTCTCGCAAACTCTTCCAGACAATGACCTGGACAGAACCGTCTTCATCTTCCAGCGACACAAAAACGACCCCCTTGGCCGTCTCAGGTTGTTGGCGCAGCGTCACGATGCCACAGGCCCGCACCAGGCTGCCATCGCGAAGGTCACGTAGTTGTGCTGAGGATTCAAAACGCATATCGGCCAGTTGCTTTCGCAGCAGTGCCAGCGGATGGCGCCTCAGGCTAAGCCCAAGTGCTGCGTAGTCGAAAACGATTTCCTCCCCTTCCGGGGCCTCGGGCAGCTCCAAAATGTCCTCCTCAACCGGGGCGTCGCGCAGCAACTCGGGTGGAGCGTGCAGCGCCGCGGCGTCCCAGACCTGTTGCCTGCGGTGACCCGACAGGCTGGCCAGGGCATCGGCACCAGCCAACAACTTCATCTCATGCTGCTCAAGGTTGGCGCGTCTGGACAGGTCCTCGGCACCATCAAAGGGCTGTTGGTCGCGCGCGGCCACGATGCGCTCGGCAGATGTACTCCTGAGTCCTGAAATCAGCCGCAATCCCAGGCGCACTGCGGGCATGTGGGGCAAATCTTCCAGCGTGGCATCCACTTCGCTGAACATCACATCCACCGCCCTCACCTCCACCCCGTGCCTTTTGGCATCCTGAACCAGTTGATTGGGAGAATAAAAGCCCAGTGGTTGCGAATTCAGCATGGCAGCCAGAAAAGCCGCGGGCTCAGTGTGTTTGAGCCAGCAACTGGCGTAAACCAACAGGGCAAACGATGCGGCATGTGATTCCGGGAAGCCATATTCGCTGAATCCTTTAATCTGCTCAAAGATTTGCAGCGCGAATTCCTTCTCGTAGCCCCGCGACGTCATGCCGTCAACGATACGGTCAAAGTATTTTTCGAGACCACCTTTGCGTTTCCAGGCGGCCATCGCCCGGCGCAGCCCATCGGCCTCGCCAGGCGTAAAGCCAGCGGCCAGGATACTGACCTGCATGACCTGCTCCTGAAAAACCGGCACCCCCAGCGTTCGACCCAGGGCTGCTTCAAGCGCGGCACTGGGGTACGACACAGGCTCCTTACCCTGGCGGCGATTCAGGTACGGGTGCACCATGCCCCCTTGAATCGGGCCTGGCCGAACCAGCGCCACCTCGATAACCAGGTCATAGAAACACCTTGGCTGCAAACGCGGCAGCATGCCCATCTGCGCGCGGGACTCAATCTGGAACACCCCGACCGTGTCTGCCTGACAAATCATCTCATAGGTTGCAGTGTCTTCAGCCGGGATGTCCTGCATCTGAAAGTGAAAGCCGCGTCGCATACTGACGAAATCCAGCGATTTGCGAATCGCCGTGAGCATGCCCAGAGCCAGCACATCAACTTTCAACAAACCCATGGCATCCAGGTCGTCCTTGTCCCACTCGATGACAGTGCGGTCCTCCATCGAGGCTGCTTCGATGGGGACCATGCGCGACAAGGGTCCCTTGGTCAGCACAAAGCCGCCCGGGTGCTGGGAGAGATGCCTCGGAAAAGTCATCAACTGCCGTGTCATCGTCATCAGCTGCTGGACGCCTAGGTCATCCAGCGAAAGTCCCAGTTCCCGGAGCCGGTCAGCATGCACCTCCCGTCCATCCCAATGGCGATGGGACTTGGCAAGTTTTTCCAATAATTCCAAATCGAAGCCCAGCGCCTTGCCAACATCGCGGATAGCGGACTTTGGCCGGTACGAAATCACCACGCCCGTCAATGCAGCCCGGTCACGCCCGTACTTTTGATACAGGTACTGGATGACCTCCTCCCGGCGCTCATGTTCGAAATCGACATCAATATCGGGCGGTTCATTGCGTTCTTTGCTGATAAATCGCTCAAAAAGCACGGACATCCGCGCCGGGTCCACCTCGGTGACGCCCAAGCAATAACAGACCGCGCTGTTAGCTGCAGACCCCCGCCCCTGGCAAAGGATGTGGCGAGAGCGCGCGAAAGCCACAATGTCGTAAACCGTCAGGAAATACTGCTCGTACTTCAGTTCGCAAATCAAGGTGAGTTCATGCTCGATTTGATGCTGGACTTTGGCTGTCATGCCACCGGGCCAGCGCCGCCCTGCCCCTTCGTAGGTCACTCGCCGCAGGTACGACTCGGGTGTTTCTCCTGCTGGCACCACTTCCTGGGGGTACTGGTATTTCAGCTCATCCAGTGAAAAGGCACACCGATTGGCTACCTTGAGGGTTTCTGCCATCAACTCATCTGGATAGGTTTGCGCCAGGCGCAGGCGGGTGCGCAGATGACGTTCGGCGTTTTGCTGCAATTCCAGACCACATTCGGTCAGGGGTTTGCCAACCCGGATGGCGGTCAACACGTCCTGAAGTGGTTTGCGGGAGCGCACGTGCATGTGCACATCACCGACCGCCACCAGAGAAATGGCGGTGGCCTCACTTACCTGCCTGAGTTTATAGAGCCAGATTTCATCGTCCAGCGTGCGCAATTGCTCGACACCCCACCAGCATCGACCGATGAAATGCTGCAAGGCCCATTGCCCTATAGCCAGGAGCTGTTCCGGGGTGCTGCCGCGCTCAGGCGACGCCACCACTAGGCAGTCCGCCAGGTCCGCACCCTGGATGCTTTCGAGCAACAGCTGATAGGTTCCCTTTTTCTCTGATGTGCGCCGCAGGCGTGTGATGAACTCGCACAAATTGCCGTAACCGTTCAGATTGCAGGCCAGCACCACCAGATTGAAGGATCGGCCAATGTCAGGTCGACCTTCAGGCTCAATCTGAAACTGGGAACCAACCAAGAGCTTGAGGCCGGATTCCTTGGCCTGCACATGGGCGCGCACGATGCCGGCCATGGTGCATTCATCGGTCAGCGCCAGGGCTGAGTAGCCGAGTTCTTTGGCACGCGCGACCAGCTCCTCAGGTTTGCTGGCCCCTCTCAGGAAAGAGAAATTGGAGAGGCACCGAAGCTCGGCGTATTGGGGCAAGACGGACATGGTGCGGGCTCACGCAAAGAGTCCATGCAAAAACCAGGACGCCGCTGTGTCTTTGGGCAGTCGTTGCTGAAAAATCCAGAGCGCACCCGCGTGTTGGCTGAGAGCCACCCAGTAGTCCCGTCCCACATTCAGGCTGCGCTGGCGACCTTCAGCATCTTGAGCGCGATGCCACCAGCCACCCTCGACACGTTCAGGGCCCAGCAACAGTTGCAACGGACCTTGGTAAAGCGGGCGTTCACCTTTCACATCCAGTTTCAACGGCGTTTTGAGAATCCAGGTGGGCTGGGGACCGGATACCTGGCGCACCTTGGTAGCCGGCCTTTTGGCGTTCATCGGCTGCCAGTGGTTCATCCACTCCATGCGCGTGTCTTCGGTCAGCACAGGTCTGAGAACGCGATTTTTGCCCAGGCGAGCCTCGATGCGTTCGAGCACTAGGTCAATGGCCTCCCCTGTGGCCCGGTCATCTGGAATGAGTGAACGGCTCTCTTCGATGAACGGTGTTACTTCCGTCGCGCTCAGGACCAGGTCACCAGCCGGAGCCAGCAAGGTGACCTTGGCCAGGTTTTCTGTCAGCAGTCGGCACAGGTGGTCGACGTTTTGCGTTGGGTGTGCCGTGCGCACGGTGATTTCGCCGCCGTCCCCGGCGTCTTTGGCGCGCATCACGTCGTGGCACCAGTGCAATGTGAAAGCAGTGACCCCGCATTGGCGGGCACAAAGCCAGCCACCCATCTGAACCAGCAAGCGCCGGGCGCCAAACATCAGGGCCGGTGCGGTATCGACGCGACCCGGCAATTCCAACTTCGCAGAGAACGTCTCTGGCAAGGTCACCCATGGGTAACCTTCTGGGCGAAGGCCATAGGCTTGGTCCAGGGCCAGAAGCAGTTGGCTGTCAAATCGTCGGCTGATACCACCGCGCGGCAACTTGCGCACATCGGCCAGTGTTCGACAGCCCAGACGCGCCAATGTGGCGCCATGGACATTGACCGCATCGACACATTCAAAGGGCAACGGGTCGAGCACTTTGACCAGAGGTCCGGCAAAACCATCGCGGATGCCAACCCGCGCACACGCAAGGGCTGCGAGGCTGCTCGGTGCCCATGCAAGTGCCGTTATGCCCAGCTCGGCCGCACCTGCCTCGACGAGTTCATGCACCCGGTCTTCACCTCCAAACAGCCGCAGGCTTTGCTCGACTTCCAGCAATACTGCTTGGTCGGCCCTTGCAACTCGCGGAGTGAATTGAAGTGCCCAGACAGCAATTCCGGTTGGGTCAGTGCGCGGCGAGTTGTCGCAGGCGAGGTTGGTTAGCAACGCGGCCCAATGCATGGACATTGGAAACCTCCGTCTTGGAAAGCAATAGGCTTGGACGCATCAGCCTGGGGGTGAATACGTTGGCGAGCGTGCCGGGGATGGACGGGATGGAAATGACGCCGTCCATCAGCGCCCCTTTGCGCTTCAAGATATGAACCTGCAACTGCCAGTCGATACCGAGCGTGGCCAAGACCCGCAGAGGAGCCGGTGAGGCGTCGAGCTGAGCTGCCTCAGGTCGAAACAGGAACACCGGGCAGTCGCAGGATTGGGCATGCACTTGAAGTCGCCGTATTTGCTCGGCGCGTGCCTGGGGCAGCCAGGCCAGGATGGCACCACCCCGCGGATTGGCTTTGACCAACTGTTCTGTGGTCCAAAGACGTTCTGCCGGGGTGTCAGCAACAATCCAGACCAGGTTTTTTTCTGCAATGCCGAGTTTGACCAACCCAGGGACATGGGGACGCTTGGGTGGCCCGACCAGCAAGATTTGGCCGTTATTTGCCACAAGTCGGGCCAATGCGGGTGACAGCAGGCGCCATTCGCACAGGGAGGGTTGAGGCTGCAGGCACTCAGTCAAGGCGTTGCATGGCCAGCCGCCCCCCGGTAACTGGGCGTCCAGCGCCTCAAAGCCAGTAGAGACAACGGCTTGGCTTGCCTGGCCGACTTCGGTTCCACGCCAGATGGCCTGCGAAATGCCGCTTGGCAGTTGCCCGACGTCAAACGGCCGCGACGTGCCTAAACTGGCAGGCGGCTCGGCATTGACTATCCATTGGAGGGCGGCGGACATAGGGTCTCAAAACTATGCTGTATAAAAGCACAGTATATCGAGATGTCACCAAACGTCAATCAATATGGCCAATATCCATACAAACGTAGCCCGCTGAGGGAGCCAGACGAATTCGAAGAAAGGTCCAACGCTTGCGCCAAGGGACCTTTCACTGTCAATTTGGCAGGTTTTTTCGTGGTGCACACGAAGTCACCAGGCTAGTTTGCGTGTGCGCTTGCCAGCCCAAATGCGGCCTCAACGCGCTCATCGGCTCGGGTGCAGGCAGTGCCAATACCGCTGGCCGCCTGCGCGTCGGCCTGGCTGCGTTCGCTCTTGGTGCTGCCCTGGCCTGGGAACACATCTTGATGGTTGCCTG
>CAIVHU010000289.1 GCA_903905735.1 uncultured beta proteobacterium | reverse complement strand
GCTGCGTCGGGCGGCCATGATCTCGCGTTTTCGCAAAGCCAATACGCCGCGCTGAAAGTCCGACACGCTGCGTCGGCCAAGGTGTTGGTCAATCATCCACAAGTGGACACCTTCTAAGCTCTTGAACAAGGTACTTTGTGTCACCTGAAACGTCAGTCCATGTGCCTGGCAGATGGCGTGGCGGTTGTGCCCATCAATCAGTACCTCCCCCCAAAGCACCAAGGCATCCCGGCATCCTTCGGCCAGAAGGCTGCGTTCCAGCGATTCATATTCTTCCGGAGTCAACGGATCAATGTAGGCTTTCAGTTCTTCGTTGACGATGATGTTCATGGGTAAGGCGCCGGGTCCAGGTTCGTTGGTCAGGGGCGCGCATTGTAGGCAGCACGGGCTGCTGGATGTTTGGCACAGACGGCCGGTGGCAACCCGTACCGACATGCTGAGTCGCGGAAAGTTGGTGATGTCAGTAGCGATGCCGATCAGTATCACGGCAGTGACTATCTCAACTATTTTTGGAATTGGGTAAGTGGCACCGATATTTCAAATTGCTAAGGGTACAAAGAATATTTGATCCTGCCAGCAGAAAAGCGCCAATTAAAATGCATTGTGCACTCCAAGCCACATTCATTTGCCGATGTTTGAAACATCAACATCACATTCACCGATTCACCAACGGCGATCAATCTTCCACGACCAATCAATTGGCTGTCGGATATAATCCACTTCCTCACAAAATATAGAAAGATCGTTACATGTCATCGTTGATCGATATCCAGAACAAAATCGCCGAACTCCAAGCCCAGGCGCAAGAAATCAAAAACAGGGAATTCAATGAAAAGGTCGCCATGATCAAGGAGACCATGCTCGCTTATGGCATCTCTGTCGAGGACCTTCAGGGTAAGTCTGCAAAGGAAAGCAAGGCCAAGTCCTCTTCTCCTGCACCTGCCAAATACACCGGACCGAATGGTGAATCCTGGAGTGGTCGTGGCTTGATGCCACGCTGGTTGGCAACCTTGGTCAAGGATGGGCATTCCAGAGAAGAGTATCTGATTGCCAAGTAAGCTCGCTGTCAACTCATCACAAAAAGGGCGGTTTAGCCCCTTTTTGTATTTCCAGATTTAACTCGCAGACTATCGACAACACTGAATTAATACATAGTGATTCGGAGAAAAATTTGCATCCAAGTTGACTGATCAATTTCATGCCCTATTGGGCATAAGCTGTCCCTTAAAAGTTTTCTACGCAAAGAACTCAAAATTAATAGCATGTAATCCATGTAGAACGGGCGCTGTAGGCATGATGCCTGTAAAAGATGCGTAGAAAATTGCCGGAAAATGGCTTAGCCGTATTCAATCACTTTTTGAATCAGAACTGGTGGCGTTTTGCGTCGGAGCCAGCGGCTTCGTTTGGCAGATTGCGCACGAATCTCGCCCCTTAAGCATTGTTGCGCGGGCTGCGGCAACCAGATCGTCAGGGGCAATGACTTTTTGAGGGAAAAAAGGAACGGATCGCGTCGGTACGTCCTTGAGCACCCTAGCGCTTTGCAATGCCAGGGCCACCAACTCCGTGCAATAGAGCTTCGTGCCGTCATCATCCAGCGCTAACTGATCGTCAAAGGGCCGCCCCAGAAGCGACTTTGCAGCACTTTGAACGGCATCGACCTTATCCACCGGCATCAGCAACACTTCACCTTCGCAAGCCTGCTCTGCACTGAAAAATACATCCGGCTTTTCGAGCTTGGTGCCAGCACCTGGCATGGCACTTTCAATGTAGATTTGACCATCAGGTATCAACTGCACGGCAATGCCGACATGGCTCCATTGCCCCCCACCCTGGCCAAGAAGCACCGCTTGCGTGATGGGGTCATTTTCAAGTCCACGCCGCGCCACAACGGATCCAGGCCGCACTTCTGCAATGACACGCTCTATCCAAACTTGTGCTTCTGCTTGGACAAAAGTGACCGTCGCCATGAAGGCCAGGGCCGCCACCATGCTGCTGGTGAACTTCATCGCGGAGAAAAGCCAGCGTTTGCCAACCCCATGCGTACTCGGTCAAGGGCATCTCGAATGAGGTAAGCCTCAAAGTCGTCCACCGCATTGCTGCGCATTTCTGAAAATCCAACCCGCTTGACAAATTGAGCCAGCGCACTTGCCTGTGCTTCATTCATTTCCAAGGTAAAAGTAATCATTTGATAAAGACAGAATAAGCTATTTGGCAGGTGAAATAAATATAACGGATGGAGTCTTTCATGCCCTTCATGACATGGAGAAAATTCACAAAAAGCGATAATTAATATATCTAAAGAACCGTCTGATGACCTCGATAGATATAAACCAAAATACAGGAAAAACAAATCGGCAAACTGCCAACCAGGCACCAAACCCCATCAAAGCCAGGACGGCTCCTTGCTTTTGATCCCAGGCCAGTGACCCGAACCAGAATGCACCTCCCCAGACCAGACCAGTGATTGCAAGGCACAAGACCCACTTGGCGAAAAACATCGCTTGCCCGCACCGATAAACGGCGCTATTGATCCAGCGTCTGGCTGTCGTTTTACGATCATTGGTCATGGAAAATCAAAGTAGTCAAATGGAAATAAATAGGATGTGCCATTATCTTTGATGGTATAAATTTATATTATATTTTAACCCAGAGTGATTGCAAAGTTAATAGATAACTTTCTAGGTTGTTGTATTTTTAGCTCACATTTCCATTTCTTGATTCATTGATTTGTCAGCGGTTAATGATGTTAATTCCGGGTTTCTCACTTTAATACCCATCCACCAAGCTTCCTTTGCAGCCATTTCCCGAAACGCCAGTGACCCGGTGATGAATATTTCGCCGCCATATTTTTGCGAGGCCAGTAGCAGGCCTGCGCACATGGCTTGTGGGTCGTCTTCCTGCGCCAGATCGATGCGTGGTCCACTGTCGGTAAGTCGTACCTGGCCAAGGGTGTCCAGGTATTCAAGGCTGTGCTCTGACGTGATCCTGAGCTGGGCGGTGCGGATGTCAAAGTCGTCGGGTCGTACCGCGCCCCTGATGCTGTTTGGCTGCTCTGCCAAAGGTTGGATGGCGCCAAGTTCTTCGCCCTCGATACCCGCCTTCTGTTTGTTTTTGTCACGCGAGGCCCGGTAGCGCAGCCCGCGTAGTGCAGCGATGGCCGCCTCGTTGCCTAGCGCCGCCTGTCGCTCCAGCCACGGCAACCATTCCATCGCGTTGGCATGTGTAAGTGCCAGACGCTCACGTTTGTGCCGGTCTGCCAAGTCTTCAATCGCCGCCGTGCGCTGCGCCGCCCACAAGAGTCGTGCCACCTGACCACCATAGTCCTTTTGCAGATGGGTCACTGTCTCGGCTTTGGCTGCCGCAAGCTGTTGGAGCAGGTCAGTTTTTTCTGCCTTTTGAAGCCCTCGCAGCTCCAGCCTTGCGGACTTGCGGCTATCTTTGGCTGTGTATTTTTCTGACTTGTATTGCTCAAAGAGTGCAGTGCGTGCAATGGCACGGTCCATTCTGGCCTGTTCGCGCTGCTCGCTTCGTCCGGTGCGCCCGGGGTGTTCATGCGCGTCCGGGTCCCTACCGCAGGCCACACGGGTAACGTAGTCGTTGTAAGTGGTTCCCTGATGTCGACCGCTGGCCGCTGGGGCCTGTCCCTCGGCAAGGTCAGGTGGCTGGTACGCACCAAAGCGCTTTTGTAAGCGCCCCAGACTCAGTGCATAGTGAACGGCTGACGCTTTGGTTTGCGTCGCCTTGTCGAGCATGTCGGTCTCGAAAATCAAGCCGGATTTGATTTTCACCACGCGCAGGCCTCTGGTGGCGCACGCGCGATGAAACTCCTGCCAGTCTTGCGTTGCCACCAGCTCCGGTGCAACCCTGTTGTTGAGCCAGCCTGCCAGCGAGGGCAGTCCTGCCTTGACTTCGCCCATGCGCGCCTTCACGGCGGGTGCATACGGTGCGAAGGATTTGTCTGTTTCTAGTCCAAGCTGGCGGTGCAGCGCGTGTGACAGCCGCTTGATTTGACCGTCCATGACCACGTAGGGGCCGTTGTCGTGCTGCCAGTCCTGTTCAAGTTCGATTTCCCGACAGGTTTTGTCCAGGACCAGGAAGTCATAACGCGGTGGCCCGGTCAGTATCAAATGTTCAGGGTGGACACGGTTGGCAATGATATGAATGTGGTGGTGGTGATCTTTGTCGCGATGGATCGCAAAGAACGCCTGGTTGTCGGCCATGCCAACCGCTTTGAGCGCCTTGGCGGCCGCGACCGTGGCCTGGTCCATGGTCGGCTGCTCGCCAGCCTTCCATGACAGGACGACGTGATAAAAGGGATTGGTTTTGGAATGGGCTCTGGATCTTGCGGCCCAGGCCCGTGCGGTACTGTCCATCCACTTGATGATTTGCCTGCGATCATCCGGGTCAGTGGGCTTCAGGCCTTCCATGTTGAAGGATGCGGCTTCCAGCACGCCCTCGCGCGCCAGGTAATTGGCGCCATCCTCGGGCGCGTGGTGGCCAGGTTCTGGTTGTTCGGGCGCCCTTTTGAGGTCGTCAACGACATAGTTGGCTGCGCTGGCCACCGTTTTCCAGGACTTCTTCAGCATGATGACCTTAGCCAGCATGAGCCCTTTCGGCTGCCCTGCCCTTGCCACCTGAGGTGGTCTCTTCAAGGCTGTCAGCACGTTCACGCAACTCTTGGATCAAAGCCCACCATTTTTTGCGGTCTTCGGACGTCCAGCGGATATCTCTGGCGGGGTACAGGTGCTTGAGCATGGCACCCAGACGGCGAAATTCGTAGCCGGCCTGCGCTCTCTCAAGGGTGACATAAACCGCACCGTGCAAGGCGGTGTCGCGGATCATCTGCGACACACTGACGCCCAACGCTGTAGCACGCGCGTTGAAGCGCTCTGCTTCGTCAGGTGACACCCTGAGTTTTAGAAACGTTGAGCGCTGCATGATCAAAAATCATGTCGCAGTTCACCGCGTTGTGCACGTCGTGTCGCCGCGACGACGGCAGACAGGCTGACGGACACAACTGTGCCTGGCCATTCTTTCATTTGCATCTCCAATCGACTATCCGCCACGATGGCGGATAGCCCATACGGGTGCGTCGCAAATGGGTACGCGCGCGCTTGTACCGGGTTCGGCTGCTGGGCTGAAACGGGTTGTCAAGGCGGACAAAGCCAAGCGACTTCGTTTTGACAGCCCGTTTGAGCGCCGACCAGGGGTTAGCCTCACGGCTGGGGTTGTCGAACGACATCCCCAATGAGTGAACTCCTGGCTGAGGGTGGTGCGACAACGGACGTTGCAAGGGTCGCATTAGACAAACCGTGCACCTTACAGGCTTGAGTGGCCGCCGGTCAATTTTCAAATGATGTTTGAAATGACCCATGTGGGAAAGTTTGAGTGGCCATTCGGACACAGCATTGAACTTTTCTGCTGGGCTGAAACGGGCTGACAAGGCGGACAAAGCGATGCGACTTCGTTTTGGCAGTCCGTTTGAGCGTCGTCCAGGGGTTAGCCCCACGGCTGGGGTTGTCGAACGACATCCCCAATGAGTCCAAGCCGAGCTGCGGTGTTGCGATAGCGATCGTTACCCGCATGGGACAAGACAAGCCCGGCGCTGCGCAGGGTTGGCTTGGTTCGAAGAATAGAGCGCGGGCTGAAAGCATCGCCCCCAAAATTCGCCCCCAAAACCGTGGAATTCCTGCAAAACATACAAACGGGGACACTTCGGGGACACCCTAAAGGCAAGTGCCGGGACAAAACGGGGACACTACGGGGACACTTGAACTCAATATTGGCTTGTTTTAGGCAGAATTTCAGCCCAACAACACTGCCCCAACAAAGCGTACAGACGAAAAAAATCCCCTGTAAGTCATTGATTTACAAGGGATTTTCTCTACTATCTGGCGGAGCAGGGGGGATTCGAACCCCCGGGGGATTTAACTCCCCGCACGCTTTCCAGGCGTGTGACTTAAACCACTCATCCACCGCTCCGAAGCCAGCTAGTTTAACCGAGCCAGGCGACTGTTTCATCGCAAGCCTGCAAAGGCCCAACAAAAAGCCACCCGTAGGTGGCTTTTCAGTGAGGGCAGAACGATCAGTTCAACGCGACCTTCTTGCCATCCTTGTAGGTGGACAAGGTCATGGTCGGGTTCTTCAACTCACCGGTGGGTTCAAACTTGATCTCCGCCGTGACACCTTTGAAATCGGTCGCCGGAATAAAAGAGGTATATACCTTCGGGTCTGCAGACTTGGCTCGCTTCATGGCATCGACAAGCACAAAAGTTGCGTCATAGGTATACGGGCTGTAAATCTGGAATTGACCTGGATACTTGGCATCGTAACGAGCCTTCCATTCTTTACCACCTGGCATTTTGGCGATAGAAGAACCGCCTTCAGCGCAAACCACACCATCCAGGCTCTTTGCACCCGAGGCAATCTTGATGATTTCATTGGTACAAATGCCATCGCCACCAAAGAACTTGACGTTTGACATGCCTAGTTGGTCCATCTGACGCAACATGGCGCCGGCCTGCGCGTCCATACCACCGTAGAAAATACCGTCGGGCTTCTTGGATTTGATCGCGGTCAAAATAGCCATGAAATCGGTGGCCTTATCAGTGGTGTACTGATGGTCAACAACGTCCATGCCTTTTTCCTTGGCTGTCTTCTCGAAGACCTCAGCGACGCCTTGACCATAAGCAGTCCGATCGTCAACTACTGCGATCTTTTTGAGCTTCAACGCATCAGCCGCATAAAAAGCCAAACCAGCACCCAAAGCGTTGTCATTGGCGATGATCCGGAACACATTCTTGTAGCCCGGCTTGGTCAAGTCTGGGTTGGTAGCGGCACCAGTGATCATCGGGATGCCACACTCGTGGTAAATCTTAGATGCCGGAATGGTAGTGCCCGAGTTCAGGTGACCCACCACCCCCGCGACCTTGGCGTCGCACAATTTTTGTGCGACCGCAGTGCCCTGTTTCGGGTCAGCAGCGTCATCTTCGGCCTCAATCTGGAATTTCGCGAGTTTGCCGCCGATCATGACTTTCTCGGCATTCAGGTCGTCGATGGCCATGCGCACGCCGTTCTCGTTGTCCTTGCCGTAATGTGCCTGACTACCCGACATAGGTGCAACGTGACCAATTGTGACAACCATCTCATCAGCAAGAGCCATGCCGGCAACAGCAGCAATTGCGGCGGCAACAGTCAATTTCAATTTCATTTGCATAGACAACTCCAGGTTAAAAAAATAATTGTGAATTGAATAATTCAGCAACGTGAACGATACAGCAATTTTTACGCCAATCCCATAGGGTAGTCACCAAGATCATTGGGGTTTAGCGGGGGAAATGGCATTTATTTTGTGCGCTCAGGGGTGTTCTGGCTGCCTAGCGCATCTATCACGGCCTGGCGAACGAACAATTCCATCTCAAATTTCAACTTGGCGCTGATGTCGCTCCATTGTTTGGAGACCTGGTGGCGCACCATACGTTCGAACTCTTCCTGCAGTCTGCGCTCAAAAATCGGCTGTACCTGTTGTTGCACCCGGTCAATCAGGGCATCCACATCAGGTTTGGTCTGCCGGGCGGTGCTGTTGAGACTGGCCGGGTCAACCACCTCGGTCAGTGTGGGAATGAAGCGTGGCAGTTGCCGCGTGGATGAATTCATGGCGCTGTCCTTTGGCTGAGATCGTGTTGAATCAATTCCAAACCTGTCCTTGAATAGTGCTTCCAGCGTTGTCGAGCGTGCCAACGCACTACCGGATCGGCGCTCACCACCTCAATCACGCGATCAAATGCTTCAAAGCCCTCCGGCACAGCCTCGTCAAGATTGATCAGAACAGCACGGGCCTCCACATTGTTCAAAGACTTGCACAAAACCACGGATGACCTTTGAACGCGCGAAACAGCGTCATCAGTCTGGCAGTGGGGCACAAACTCTGTGGACGAAAACGTCCACAGATCACGGTCAAATTGCGTCAGGATGTCATCCGGCCCGATAACAACCAGGGTTGTCCCGGTTGCCGCCGCTTTGCGCACCAGCCTGCAGGAGTAGTTCAAGCGGTCATCGACATTGAAATGAAAGGAAACGCTGGTCACGCTTTGCCACTTTTCGCTTCAAGCGCCATCAGGTAGTCCACCAGCAAGCCAACTGGCCGACCGGTGGCGCCCTTGGCCACGCCACTTTTCCAGGCGGTTCCGGCAATGTCCAAGTGCGCCCAGGGAAATTTGCCAGCAAAGCGTTGCAAAAACTTGGCTGCCGTGATGGCACCACCGGGGCGTCCGGCCACATTGGCTACGTCGGCAAAATTGGTTTTCAGACCCTCTGCATAGTCATCATCGAGCGGCATGGGCCAGCACAGGTCTTGCGAGGAGTCACCCGCTTTCACCAAGGCTGCCGAGAGCGTCTCATCGGTCGAAAACAGGCCGCTGCGCACAGCGCCCAAGGCGATCACACAGGCACCGGTCAGGGTGGCAATGTCCACGACAGCACGGGGCTGGAAGCGCTCGGAATAAGTGAGTGCATCACACAGTACCAATCTGCCTTCCGCGTCAGTATTGAGAATTTCAATGGTTTGACCACTCATGCTGGTCACCACATCACCGGGCTTGATGGCGCGACTACTGGGCAGGTTTTCGCAGGCCGGAATCAGGCCGACTACGTTGATGTCCGGTTGCAGGTCAGCCAGCGCCCGGAACACACCCAGCACGCTGGCAGCTCCGCACATGTCAAATTTCATCTCATCCATCTCGGCCGCAGGTTTGATGGAAATGCCGCCGCTGTCAAAGGTAATACCTTTGCCTACTAGAACCACTGGCGCAGACGATTTGGCCGCACCGTTGTAGTGCAAGACGATGAATCGCAGGGGTTCATCGGAGCCTTGAGCCACCGCCTGGAATGCACCCATGCCCAGTTTGGCGACTTCTTTGGGCCCCAGAATGTCACATTTGATCTTGGGAAACTTGGCCAATTCGCGAGCGGTATGCGCAAGATGGGTCGGTGTGGCGTGATTCGCCGGGCGGTTGCCCCATTCTTTGGCAAGCTCAATACCAGCCACCGCCGCGACAGCTCGGTCGAATTCGGCGCGCAGGGCCCGCTCATCAGGCAGCACAAATATGGCTTTCTGGATGCAACGCGGCTCCGGTTTGGATTTGGTGGCGGTGAAAACATAGCTGGCGTCCGCCAGTGTGCCAACGGCCACGCGCAAGGCAGATGCTGATGGTTGCTTCAGAAAAGAGAGTGTGATCGCCTTGTATTTGGCGGGCTTGAGCAGTGCAAAAGCTGCAGACACTGCCCTGCGCACCTCGGTGGTGTTGCCCTCGCCCATATGAACCAGCACCAGGCGGGTACAGGCCATGCCGTCGGGACGGAAAATATCCAGCAGGTTCCCAGCCTTGGGTGTCAGGTCACCGGATTTGATCACTCTGGCGATCAACATGGACAAGGCATCTTTGTCGTGCTTGAAAGCCGATGTCAGAAAAACCAATAATGCGTCTGTTTTTTCGCTGCCGAGGCTGCGCAGGTCAAAGGGCTTGAGAGCAAAGTTCATAATCACGGGTTTCCTTTAGCGCCATGTTATTCCATTCTTCACTACGCAAGGAGTTGTCCCGCAGTTTTGGCGCAACGCTGGTGGTGCTCGTCACCGTGGTGATGACGATGACGCTGATTCGCACCCTGGGCCAGGCTTCGCGCGGCAATTTCAACCCCTCAGATGTGACGCTGGTGATGGGCTACACGGTGTTGGCCTATATGCCGACACTGCTGACATTGAGCTTGTTCATTGCCATCATTGCCACGCTGTCGCGGATGTACCGCGAAAGCGAGATGGTGATCTGGTTTTGCAGTGGCAAGGGCCTGAGTGCCTTGATTTCCCCTTTGATGCGGTTTGCGTGGCCCATTTTTGCCGTGGTGGCCACCCTGGCGCTGCTGGTGCTGCCCTGGTCGAACCATCGTATTGAAGACCTCCAAACGCAATACCAACAACGCGGCGACCTGGATCGGGTGGAACCCGGTCAATTTCAGGAGTCTGGCAACGGCACGCGGGTGTTCTTTGTGGAAAAAGCCAATCAAGGCCAGGTGACAGGCTCGAATGTCTTCATTGCCTCGACCGAACGCGGCAAAGAGACGGTGACATCGGCGCGTAGCGGGCGCATCGAGAAGTTGCCGCAAGGGCAGTTTTTGATGCTCAGCAATGGGCAACGTCTCGAAAGCGTGGTGGGGACAACGGATTTGAAGGTCAGCAATTTTGAAGTCTATGGAGCGCAGATCAGCGCTGATGTAACGAGCAGCGGGCCCACTGCTGCGGTAAATACCCTGCCAACGCTGACGCTGTTGCAAAACCTGACACCGGCTCACTTTGGCGAGCTGTCATGGCGCCTGGGCTCGCTGTTTGCTGCTTTCAATTTGGTCATCATCGGCGTGGCGATCTCCAGCGTGAACCCAAGGGCCAACAAAAGCGCCAATCTGGTGTTCGCCCTGTTCACTTTCATTGTTTACTACAACTTGCTGAACCTGGGGCAAAGCTGGATCGCCTCGGGTCAGTTCCCTTTTGCGGTTTATATGCTGCTGCTGCACGGCAGCGTTTTGGTTTTGGCGGTACTGTGGCTGGCCAAGGGACACAACAACTGGCATTGGAAGAATCTCTTCCCGAGCCGGGCGATCCATCAGGAGGCCAGCCAGTGAAGACCTTGCGACGGCTTCTGTATGGCGAAGTGCTTCGGGCGGTGGTCCTTGTGGTGCTAGGCTTCATGTCACTGTTTTTTTTCTTTGACTTTGTGGAAGAAGTTCAGTCTGTGGGTCGGCATGCCGACACGGGCTACACGCTGGTGCATGCGCTGACCTACGTGGTGCTGATGGTTCCGAATCACTTGTATGAATTGATGCCGATTGCCGTGCTGATTGGCACCATCTTCGTGATGGCCAGGCTGGCACAGAGTTCTGAATACACCATTTTGCGCACCAGTGGACTAGACCCCTGGCGAGCCCTCAAGGCCTTGCTGGTGCTGGGTCTGGCGTTTGTGGTTCTGACATTCGCCA
Source organism: uncultured beta proteobacterium (assembly GCA_903905735.1). GTDB lineage: Bacteria > Pseudomonadota > Gammaproteobacteria > Burkholderiales > Burkholderiaceae_C > Rhodoferax. The sequence goes on along the minus strand of CAIVHU010000289.1, from coordinate 6,304 downwards.
TCGGCGACTACATAACCCCTGCGGCTGACCGCGCGGCCCAACTGCTCAAAGCGCGTTACACCGGGCGTATCACCGTGGGCCAGACGGGTGCCTGGTTGAAAGAAAAGCAAGCCTACGGCTCCTTTGCTGTCAATGTGGGGGAACTGGCCCCTGACGGCAGCTTGCACTCTATACGCATCTTTGAATTCAACAACCGTGGGCTGCTGGCTTCCATGATGCAAGGCAAGTCGGCCAGCATTCAGGACGACGATGCCTGGCTGCTCACTGATGTGAATCGAACTGAATTTGCGCAGCGCGACGCAGTCAAGGCCCAAATTGAGCGACTGGCGCTGCCTTCCCTTCGCTGGCCCAACACCATCAGCGCTGAAATGGTTTCGGCTGCCCTGCTCAAACCTGAGCGCATGAACACCATTGACCTGTTTCAGTACATCCAGCACCTGCAAAATAACCAGCAATCCGCCCAGCGCTACGAAATCGAGTTCTGGAAAAAGGTGTTTTACCCCTTGAGCTGCCTGGTGATGGTGGTGCTGGCCCTGCCGTTTGCCTACCTGCACTTCCGCTCAGGTGGCATTGCCACCTATGTGTTTGGTGGTGTGATGGCTGGCATCAGCTTCTTTTTGCTCAACAACGTGTTTGGCTACATCGGCAATCTGCAAAACTGGCAGCCCTGGCTGGCTGCGGCCATACCTGGAATCATCTACTCCGTGCTGTCCCTCACGGCGTTCACCTGGCTGGTTTTGCGAAGGTAAGGGGTCCATCAATGAATCTGCACCAATTCCGCTTTGTTCAAGAGGCCGTACGGCGCGACCTGAACCTGACCGAGGCCGCCAAAGCCCTGCACACCTCTCAACCAGGCGTGTCCAAAGCCATCATCGAACTCGAAGGCGAACTGGGCATCGAGATCTTTGCCCGCCACGGCAAGCGGCTCAAGCGGGTGACCGAACCTGGCCAGCAGGTCCTGAAAAGCATCAACCTGATCATGCGCGAGGTGGGTAACCTGAAACGCATCGGTGAGCAGCATTGCCTGGGTGACAGCGGCACCCTGTCCATTGCCACCACGCACACCCAGGCCCGGTATTTTTTGCCTGAACCCGTGGCCAAACTGCGGCGTAACTTTCCCAAGGTCAATATCAGCCTGCATCAGGGCTCACCCGACGAGGTGGCGCGCATGGTGCAAGACGAGGTGGCTGAAATTGGCATTGCCACGGAGTCCCTCGCCAACTTCGAAGACTTGGTCACCCTGCCCTGCTACGAATGGCAACATGTGCTGGTGCTGCCCGCTGGTCACCCACTGGCGGGCAAGGAACACATCACCCTGGAAGACATAGCCAAAGAACCCTTGGTGACTTACCACCCCTCTTACAGCGGCCGCACCAAAATCGACCGCGCCTTTGCCACCCGCAAGCTCGAACCCCGGATCGCCCTGGAAGCCATTGATTCGGACGTGATCAAGACCTATGTGCGCCTGGGTCTGGGTATTGGCATCGCCGCCGAAATGTCGGTGCGAGACGTGCTGGAGGAAGGCAGCAAGAGCGCGCTGGTGATCAAACCCGCCGGGCACCTGTTTGGCCAGAACGTGGCGCGCGTGGCCTTCAAACGCGGGGCTTACCTGCGCCAATTTGTCTATCAGTTTGCCGAACTGCTCAGCAGCCGGCTGGACCGCAACCTGGTGGCCCGCGCCATGACCGGCCACATCAACGACTACGAACTTTAACCATGGCCTGCCCTACCCTTGTGTCCCGCTTGCCCGACGTCGGCACCACCATCTTCACCGTCATGTCGGCCCTGGCCGCAGAAAAAAATGCGGTCAATCTGGGCCAAGGATTCCCGGACTTTGGTTGTGACCCCCGGCTGGTGGATGCCGTTACCCGGGCCATGCAGCAGGGGTTGAATCAGTACCCACCGATGGCCGGTGTGCCGGTGCTGCGGGAAGCTATCGCTATCAAGTTAGAAGCGCTCTACGCCTGCAGCTATTCGGCTGCCAACGAAATCACTATCACAGCCGGGGCCACTCAGGCCATCCTGACCACCATCCTGGCGGTGGTTCATCCCGGTGATGAAGTGATTGTGCTGGAGCCCTGCTACGACAGCTATGTGCCCAACATCGAGCTGGCCGGCGGTGTCGCCGTGCGTGTGCCGTTGACCCCCGGCACGCTTCGGCCCGACTTTGGCCTGATCGCCGCGGCCATGACGCCGCGCACCCGCGCCATCATCGTCAACACGCCGCACAACCCCAGCGGCACCACCTGGTCGGCAGCTGAAATGCAACAGCTGGAGGCGTTGCTGGCCCCGACCAACGTGCTGCTGATCGCCGACGAGGTTTATGAACACATGGTGTTCGACGGCCAGCGCCACCAGAGTGCCGCGCGATTTGCCGGCCTGGCGGAGCGGGCCTTTGTGATCTCCAGTTTTGGCAAAACCTACCACGTGACCGGCTGGAAAGTGGGCTACGTGGCCGCCCCGGCTGCACTGACCGCCGAATTTCGCAAGGTGCACCAGTTCAACGTCTTCACCGTGAATACCCCGGTGCAATATGCGCTGGCCGACTACATGGCCGACACCGCGCCTTACCTGATGCTGCCGGATTTTTACCAGCAAAAGCGTGATCTGTTCCGGGCCGGTCTGGCCCAAACCCGCTTCAAGCTGTTGCCCTGCGAGGGCACCTACTTCCAGTGCGTGGACACGTCGGCCATTAACGACCTGAGTGAGGCCGAATTTTGCAAGTGGCTGACTGCCGATGTGGGCGTGGCGGCGATTCCACTGTCGGCGTTTTACGGCAATGGGTTTGATCAGCAGGTGGTTCGCTTCTGCTTTGCCAAGAAGACCGAAACCCTGGCGTCGGCGCTTGAAAAGTTGCAGGCCATTTGACTGAAAAACTATACTATCAATAGCTGCCAGCGCTTTATCCATAAGGGCTAGAGGCCATTTTCTCTTATAAACACGCAGGAGTAGTCGCATGCACCTGAAGTTGAATCCGTTTTGCCAGCCTGTGTGCGTGGAGATGGTGCTGACGTATTGCTAGCATTCATGAGCAAAAACACCGCCTTGAAGGCAGCCGGCTTTGCACCGGGTTTAGCCGTGGTGCGCAGATAATTCATGCACTTCGCGCCAATGCGGCTCGCAGGCAATTAACCCAGGAGAACAATCATGGCCAAAGGTCAACAAAGCCAAAAAATGGTTAAAAAACCCAAGAAAGACACATCGCCGCCCAAGCCGGTGTCGGCAGATGCTGTGCGCCCCACAGTGGTCACCGTGGTTCCGGTGCGTGGCAAACTCAAGAACGCACCGCGTTGAGCTTGTTATGAGGCGGTGGATGGCTGGACGGCAGGCTCAGCCATCAAACTTTTGCTGCGCATGAGAAAACCCTTGCGAGCCCAACCGCGCCAGGGCACAAAGCCCCCGCGACTCAACAAGCGCTTAGGTGGCCCTGCCCGGCGCATCGGCTCAAAGGGTGCAAGCGTCTCAACAGCGAAGCTGGTGGACGATTTGCGCCACTACCAGTCTGAGCTTGAGATCCAGAACCGGGCTTTGCGATTCAGCCAGAGTGCCGCTGAAGATGCCTACGAGCGTTTTGTCACACTGTTCTCGAGTGTGCCTTTGGCCTTGATGGTGGTGGATGACAGTGGCCAGATCCTTGAAAACAACGCGCGCGCACTGGCCTTGCTGCGCCCCGTGGAGAGCGACCCACCGCTGACCTACTTTCAACCTCTGGTGGAAACCAATGACCTCGATACCCTGCAAAATGCTTTTGTGACCGCCAGAATTGACGGAGCCTGTGAACTCCATGAGCTGATATTCGCTGGCGGCTCCAATGGCACCATCACTGGCGACCTGCATATTTCGCGGATCGACACCAATCGGGAGGAGCGCACCAGTTTCATCTGCGCCATCATCGATCAAGGCCCCCTGCTGGCCGAACGCAGTGCGTTAAGGGCTGGCGCCGATACGCTGCAACAGCGCAACACCGAACTGCTGCAAAGCCGGACGCATCTGGCCGCCATCATCAACTCGTCGCTGGATGCCATCATTTGCGTTGATCAGGACCAGCGCATCATCGTTTTCAACCCGACTGCGGCCACCTTGTTCCGCTGCCCGGCAGACCAGGCGATGGGTCGGCAATTGGTGGAGTTTGTACCTGATGCCGTGAATGCGTTGTCTTACAGTGACATCACCAGCCATGCCCAGTTGGGCGAAATGTCAGGCATCACCACTGCAGGCGACCCCGTCCCGCTGGACATCAGCCTGTCGTTCGAACACCATCCTGATGGCGACATTGTCACCCTGTTTGCGCATGACCTGACCGCGCAGAAAAAAATGGAGGCGCATCGCACCACGCTGGAATCCCAGCTGCGTGAATCGCAAAAGATGCAGGCCATTGGCACTATGGCTGGCGGCATTGCCCATGATTTCAACAACATCATCAGCGCTATTCTGGGCAATGTCGAACTGGCCCGTGAAGACGCTTGTGTGGACTCTGCAGTCAGCACCAGCTTGGCCGAGATCGACAAGGCCGCGCGGCGCGCGCGCGATCTGGTGCGCCAGATCCTGACCTTCAGCCGCAACGAGCCACCGCACCGCGTGTCCCTGCAACTGGCTGATGTGGCGATCGAGACGGCGCGCCTGCTCAAGGTGACCCTGCCACCTCAGGTGGATCTGGTCATGGACATTGACCCCAAAACACCGCCGGTGATGGCCGATGCCACGCAGATTGAACAGGTGTTGCTTAACCTGTGCACCAACGCGATCTACGCCATCGGCAAGGGCAAGGGCACGATCCGGATGACACTGGGTTACAGCCTGGGCAACCAGAATGACCAGACCGAACGACGCAGCGGTTTGCGTAGTCAACATGTGAAGCTGACAGTGAGCGATACCGGTGCAGGGATGGCCGAGCCGGTATTGCAACGGGTGTTTGAGCCTTTTTTCACCACCAAACCCGTGGGACAGGGCACCGGGTTGGGGTTGTCGGTGGTGCATGGCATCATGCGCGCGCACCAGGGCAGCGTGCACGTCAAAAGCACACCCGGCAGTGGGAGCACTTTCACGCTGTACTTTCCGCTGTCTGGCGCAGCACAAGCTCTGAACCCGGTCATCGTCGCCAGCCTACCCGCGCCGACCCGCATATCAGGCACCGGTCAAAAGATCATCTATGTGGACGACGACGAAGCGCTGGTTTTCCTGGTCAAACGCCTGCTGACCCGCCGTGGCTATACCGTTACCACCTTTACCAATCCGAAACTGGCCCTGGAGGCCTTGCGCGGCGACCCCCAGCGGGCTGACCTGCTGGTGACAGACTTCAATATGCCGGGTTACAGCGGGGTTGACCTGATCCGCGACGTGGCGCTACTGTGCCCCAAGTTGCCAATGGCCCTGGCCTCGGGTTACGTCACGCCGGAAATCGAGCGCGATGCGCTGGCGGCTGGTGCCAGGGCTCTGATCCACAAGCCCAATGACATTGAAGAATTGTGTAACACGGTTCAAAAACTCTTGAGCGATGACCCCGTCGTCAACTGATTTGACCGGGTTTACAGTCGTCTACGAGGACGAGACGATGCTGGTGCTGGACAAACCGTCCAACCTGCTGAGTGTGCCTGGTCGGGGCGATGACAAGCAGGACTGCCTGTCATCGAGGGTTCAAAAATACTATTCAAATGCTAGCGTAGTTCATAGGCTGGATATGGGTACATCGGGATTAATGCTGATGGCGCGCGGTGCCACCGCTCAGCGCATATTCAACCACGCCTTTGCCAGCCGTGCGGTTCACAAACTCTACGAAGCCGTGGTGGATGGTCTGCTGAAGCAGCCGGTTATGGATGATGATGACAACTGGCAGGTGATCAACCTGCCCATCGCGCTGGACTGGCCGAATCGCCCGCGCCGAGTCATCGATATGAACTTGGGAAAACCCAGCCAGACGCGCTGGGAAATGATTTCAGTCGACGCGACATCGCGCACCAGCCGATTGAGGCTGTCGCCGGTGACCGGGCGATCCCACCAGCTCCGGGTACACCTGATGGCTATTGGCCACCCGATTCTGGGTGACAAGCTCTACGCGCCCAGTGCGGTGGCCAACCAATCAGACAGACTGCTGTTGCACGCGACCCGCCTGGAGCTGATTCACCCTGTCAGCCAGCAGCCCATACGGTTTGAGAGCCCGGCACCGTTCTAGTGTTTAATTGCGTAAATTAACAATTGTATTTCTGAGTTGTGCACCTCGAACCTCACGTTTCCTCCAAACAAACGGCGCGGCTGTTTTGTTGTAGCTGGTTACAAACGCCTCGATTGCTTGTGTCAGTTGCTCGGT
>CAIVHU010000288.1 GCA_903905735.1 uncultured beta proteobacterium | reverse complement strand
TCATCGACGCTAGACAAGGTCAGATTGACGGCAGATGAAACTCCACCAAGTGTGGAAAGTATTGCGTTGGACATTTTGGTGGAGATGATGCCACCACTTTCATTGACAATATCTTTTGCAGACAAAGAAATTAAATTACCCTGGCCATGGGTAGCAACACCATATATGGTGCCATAGTTCAGAATGTCACCGACAATCGCTTGGCCCTTGCTTCCTGTCGCATAATCGAGCGCAACGACTCCAGTCGGTACGACAAGTTCACTAACATGGCCAGAAGCCACGGAATTGATGCTAAAACTTCCTCCGACAGCAGCGCCGTTGTCATTTAAGGTCAGACTCTGGGAGCCACCGGCAAGTACTTGCTTGATTGCTACATACTCAGCCGCGGTAACAGAGGCGCCGGCCGAAAAAGTTGTACTTTTACCGCCGATGGCCACGGTAACTGATTGATAACCACTAAATAGATTAGCGCCCAGTACGATGTTGGCATTCGTCGACGACAGGTCGAGCTGCAATGCGGGACCAGTCAGCGACGAGCCGTTAGCACCGCTTGCACTGGCAAATAATGACTGCACAAATCCTGCGCTGCTACTATGTGGCAATGAATTCAAAAATGGCTGCGCATGCCAGTTTGACGAGTGTGCTGCTCCCGCAGAAGCATGTGCGGCAGTCAGGGCTGCATTCACTACAGCAGTATCTATCGAATGATTTTGATGACTTGCCAGAGAAGAGCCTGAAGCGGCCGCCTGCGACCACTGGCCGAGACCGGCATTTGTAGAAGGAACGCCATGACTGTGAAGCTGCACTCCATGCAGCCCGAATGGCGCCGCATTTGTCGGTTGAGCGGCGGGCAGAGATTGGCCGGCCACACCCCAACCATTCGCCAGCGCGGGATTTGATGAGCCAAGCAAGACAGATCCAGCCACCAAGGCGCCGGCGCGTCTTAGCCAAACAAACTGAACGGTAGATTTCATCAAATGTTTCCTTCAAGGGATTCCGGTTTTGACCGGTTGGTATACCGGCGGTGATCAACCGAAGTTGCAGGTGGGTTCGTAAATCACTACGAAATTTGAAGTAAGTTCACCAGGGTTGTGATTTGCCCCTATACTTCGGGTCACTAACTAAAATTTTCACCATAAAGGTGTCATTCTTCTTCCTCGCCATACAGCATACAGAAGGGGCGCTATTCCTGTCTACACGGGAAAGATCGAGCGCTTGACATCAGCGGCTGATAACAATATTTCCCCGTCATAAAACTTGGCCAAGCCTCAACCTGTGCAGCACTGACAAACTTTAAAATATTTGCCATTTTGTTGCCCATTGCCTGCATCCGAGGCTCTTCTCGCCCTTGAGATACCCTATCTGATATATAATCACTCCCCTGTACTGAACGCGCTCGGGCGCGTCAGTTACTGAGTTTTGGAGGATTATGCAATTTATGTCAGGTAAAACAAGGCGTTTAGCCTATCTCGCTCTCTCTATCGTGGCCCTTGTCCCTTCCTGCGTAAGCAGCCCCGCGTACGCTCAAAAGGCTGCCACTTCGATCAACGTCAAAGTCGGCTATGTCAACTTGGCGCTCATCAAGGCATCCACCCCAGTTTCCGCCTCTTCCGAAGAGTTGAAAGCTAGAGCCGAATCTTTCCTCAAAATGTCCGTTGAAGAAAGCAACAAAAGATTGGCCAAAGCCAAAGAAGAGAAAAAATCCGAAGACGAAATCAAAAAGCTCGTAGCTGATTTGCAGACCCAGATCAACGCTAAGCAACAGGCTTACGCTGAGCTCGTCCAATCCGCCAACCAGCAAGCGACCCAACAGATCGCACAGGCTGTTGCTCAAGTAGCTCAAGATAAAGGTCTCGACCTCGTAGTCGACGGCCAGGGCGTTCTCGCCGGTGGCCAGAAATTGCTCGATAACGGCGTCGACATCACCAAAGAAGTCGTCGGCAAACTCGGCGCTCCCACTCAAGCCGCTTCAGCTCCTGCCGCTTCCAACGCACAGGCTGCTAAAACCGGTGCCGGCACCAAGTAATTGATGTGTCTAC
>CAIVHU010000287.1 GCA_903905735.1 uncultured beta proteobacterium | reverse complement strand
CTTTGCGATCCTGATCGCTACACGTTACGCTCGCCGCGACTCGCGCCATGACCACCTCCGGCTTGTATTGAACAAGCAGGATGATAATTACATATGTATATTAATGCAATTAAACACTAGGCTGTCATCACACAACCGCTGCTGGCCTTCACAGCATCCGATTCGGCATAACAGCGCAGCTACGGCGCATTGCCGCTGGGATTTAGGTCTTGGCCCCACACCACCGTGCTGACACCCAAGCAGAAGCAGCGGATGTGTCGTCTCACACGATCAAAAGTTCTGGCTTTGCGGGATCAGCGTGTCAGTGTGAAAGAGATCGCAGAAAAGATGCGTACCACGCCGCACGGTGTTTGTGCGGCGATTGCGAGGCGGGATGCCAAAGGCGGCAGTTAGTCTGGAAATTCAGTTTGACCCCTGAGATGATTCCACTGTGTAACGGTGATCAATGGAGGTGATGGACTGATTTCTCGGATCAGTGTTGGTTGCCATTGGCAATGGATGCCAACGAAATTTGGCCTCTCCACATCCGGTCGGACCGACAAAATCAATGGCTACTTCGGAGCCGAAGCCTATGTGAGCAAGGCAGCGATTGACCGCACCTGGTTGCGGCCACCGCGTTTGGCTGCATACACCGCTGCGTCTGCAGCGTTAAGCAAGTCTTCCGCTGTCTGGTCCGGGATCAGTGCCGCAGCACCAATAGAAACTGTGACCGCCACCAATGGGGTGGTCAGCAGCGGAGACTGCGCCACGCCAATACGCAGGCGCTCGGCTACCTCCAGGGCAGTCTGCAACGTGGTTCCTGGCAGCACCACCACAAATTCTTCACCTCCAAAGCGTGCGCAAACGTCGCCCAGGCGAAGGTGTTCGCGCACGCGCTGGGCAAAGGCGCGCAGGGCATCATCGCCAATCATGTGACCGTATGTATCGTTGATATTCTTGAAAAAGTCGATGTCGAGCATCAATACAGAAAAGGCTTGCCCGGTCTTGCCAGCAAGGTCCACCTGTTCCGTGAGCAATTCATCGAGTGCCCGTCGATTGCCCTGTCCAGTGAGTGCATCGGTGGCCGCATCATGACGCACCACCAGCAGGGCAACGCGCAGTTGTTCGGCCAGCGAGGCATTGGCGAATTGCAACCCTATCCCTTCGAGCACGCGCTGCGCAATGGCGCGCATATAGTAGATCGTGAGCCCTAAGAACACGGAATAGCCTACGGCGCAGTCAATGGCATGGCTGTTGCCCGCAATGCCCAACAGCCCCGCCACTGCTATCAGCCACATCAAACCAGCTTGAAGGTAGTAGGCCTGTATAAAAGTCACGTATACCGGGGCATTGACGGCAGAAACACCACACAACAGTGCCGTCAATGTGGCGTCCAAGATGGGGTCATGCCCCATCAGGAACCACGCTGCGAGACCCCAGGAAAATCCGTCCAAACCAGCCACCCACAGGACACGTGTTCGGTGACGACCCAGCCGATGACCATCGCGAATGACACCTTGCAGGACCCACAAACCACCGGCCCAGACGATGCTGAACACGCCCAGCCAAATGAAGATGAGCTGATGAGGTACACGGTCCCAACAGAACCACATGGCGAGCAACCAGCCAACGGGCGTTGTGAACAATGTACGCCGCAGCGCAAACACCCATTGGGAAAAACCAGTTTCCAGCGCTACCGTTGCCAGGGCTTCTGGCGCGGCGCTGCGTATGGTCGGTTCCTGAGTGGAAGTTGGCACGAAAAATGTCCGTGAATATTAATACACCATTGTGCATGGAATAAATGAGGCAATTTTTAGGAACGGTCGATGGTCAGCTTCTTGTTCAGGGTGATGGTAAACCTGATACTCACGAACCTCCTGTGGCCCCAGCAAATCGGGCGATCGGTGAAAGTATTTGGCATAAAGGCCGACTTGTTGGACTTACTTTCCGCACGTTTGTCGAGCCATATAGCGGGAATTATTGACTTACTTGCGGTGAGCAAAACGCTTGAGGTGGGACACCCAGCAGCTTGATGAGTTGATGCTGAAGGTCGGTGAGTTTGGGATCGAAGACCTGGATGGTTTTGCCACTGACGCAGAGCTTGTGACGTTCGGTGTGACTGAAGAGACGCAGTATTTGTTCAGTGGTTGGATGGGCGCACAGACGCTGCTCCGGATAAAGAGGGAGTTCACTGATACTGTGGCGAGCCATAGCCAGCCTGAGTTCGCGCTCTATCAGGGCCTGCACGAGCAGGGCCAGAAAGTACAGCGTGAACAGGGCCTCGATCCTGGCCTCGTCCTTGAGGAATACCGTGTCCCTCCGGCAAATCTGCATGAATTAGCGGCATGAGTTCGATATTGTCTGTCTTCAGTGCAACATGCAAGGAGATAGGCGATGAATGTGATGACAGAGGTCTCGGGGGTAGAAGGCGACGATGAGTTATTGCTGTTG
>CAIVHU010000286.1 GCA_903905735.1 uncultured beta proteobacterium | reverse complement strand
GCGGTTGCCGGTCCAGTTGTGGAAGTATTCGTGGCCAACGACCGACTCGATGTTGGCAAAGTCCACATCGGTGGCGGTGGCCTGATTGGCCAGCACGTATTTGGTGTTGAAAACGTTCAGACCCTTGTTTTCCATCGCGCCCATGTTGAAGTCGCTGGTGGCGACGATCATGAAGCGCTCCAGGTCCAGCTTCAGGCCAAAGCGCGCCTCGTCCCAGGCGACGGAGTGCATCAGCGAGGTCATCGCGTGTTCGGTCTTGTCCAGGTCGCCGGGGCGCACATAGACCTGCAGCACATGCTCTTCGCCAGAGCGCGTGGTGATGCGCTGCTCTCTGGCGACCAGCTGGCCCGCCACCAGCGCAAACAGGTAGCTGGGCTTTTTGTGCGGATCGACCCATTTGGCAAAATGCCGCGCGCCGTTAGGGCCGTCTTCGAGCGGGCCGTGGTCCACCAGGTTGCCGTTGGACAGCAGCACCGGGTATTTGGCCTTGTCGGCGCGCAGGGTCACGGTGTAGCTGGCCATCACATCCGGGCGGTCCAGGAAATAGGTGATGCGCCGAAAGCCCTCGGCCTCGCACTGCGTGAAAAACGAGTCGTTGCTGACGTACAGGCCCATCAGCTTGGTGTTTTTGGACGGGCAGGTAGTGGTGAAGATTTCCAGCTCGAACGCATCGGGCAGGTTGTCCAGCACCAGCTGGCCGCCCTCCATCTTGAACGATGTGCCCTGCCCGTTGACCTGCACGCGGGCCAGGTTGAGCGCTTCGCCATCGAGCTTCAGGGGCTGCGCGGGCACGTCCGGGTTGCGGCGCAGCGTCATCTTGTTCAGGACGCGGGTCTTGGCCGGGTCCAGGTCAAAGCACAGATCGACGGTGTCAATCCAGTATGCGGGCGCAACGTAGTCAGCGCGGTGAATGGCTGTGGCGGCCGTAGCCTGTCCTTCATGCAGCATGGAGCTTCCCTAAAAAGTGGTTGTGGATGAGTTCGTGGTAGTCGCGCACGCTGGCAATCACGTGCGGACCCGAGAGTTCTGCGGGGCTGTGGGTGGTGCAGATCGCCACCGCCCGCATGCCGGCCCGGCGGGCGGCTTCGATGCCAAAAGGCGCATCTTCAAAGACAATTGTTGCGCTGGCGGCCGTGTTCATTCGGCGGGCAGCTTCTAAAAAGATAGCAGGATCGGGTTTTCCGGGCAGCCCTTCGTCGCCGCCCACGAGGGTCTGCGGGGGCACGCGCATCTTGAGGTGCGCCAGCGCAAAGGCAATGTTGTGCCGGTCCCCGGCAGTGCCGACGCCGATTTTCAGGCCCAGCGCCAGCGCTTGGTCGGCAAAGGCCCGAAAGCCCGCCACCTCGGCAAAACGCGGGGCGAACAGCTCGCGGTACAGGCTTTCTTTTTCGTGGATCAGCGCCTGGGCCTCGGCCTCCCCGAGGTCGCACTGGAACAGCTCACGCATGCACTCCACCCCGTTGCGCCCGGTGGTGCGGCGCATCAGCTCGGGCAGGTCAATCGGCACGCCATGACGGCGGGCGAACTCCGCCATGCTTTTGGCATGCCAGGGCATGGAGTCGATCATGGTGCCATCCATGTCGAAAATCAGCGCGCCAACGGGGGGCTTCGGGTGCATTTACACGCCCTGCTTCAGGGACGCTTCGATGAACGGGTCCAGGTCGCCGTCCAGCACCTTTTGCGTGGCCGAGGTTTCGTAGTTGGTGCGCAAATCCTTGATGCGGCTGTTGTC
>CAIVHU010000285.1 GCA_903905735.1 uncultured beta proteobacterium | reverse complement strand
TTGTTTGAACACGGCAACTTTCTCGATGTAATTACGGCTGAAATCCGTAAAGCCGTCGTAATCAATATTTTCAACTAAAGTGCCATCGTTGATTCCATATGTTTGGCAGATTTACGCACGCGGATCAGGAAATCTGCATTTATAGCTACCAACCTACATTGCATAAGGGCTAGCAACTATTTTGATGTACAACTTGGAGGCAATTTCCAGCCGCCTCAGCGGATCAAAAACCCCAGCACCCGGTCGGCAAACTTGCCATAAGGCGGCCACATGAATCTGAGCGAGCTGAACCGCGCCTGGTAAAACACCGGGCGCATTTTGGAGAAGGTCTCAAACCCCTCGTGCCCATGGTAATGCCCCATGCCCGAGTCGCCCACACCGCCAAACGGCAGTTCGTGCTGGCCCACATGGAATAACGCGTCGTTCACCGACACCCCGCCACTCATCACATGGTCAATGATGTGCTGCACGCGGGTTTTGTCGTAGCTGAACGGATAGATCGCCAGCGGGCGCGGCCCGGCGTTGATGGTGGTGATCACGTCCTCAAGCCGGGTGTAGCTGCGCAGCGGCAGGATCGGGCCAAAAATCTCGCGCTGCAGCAGCACGCAGTCGGGCGGCGCGTTGAGCACAATGTGCGGCGCGATCTTGCGGGTGTCGCGGTCAAACGTGGTGCCGTCCATCAGGCTCAGCACTTGCGCGCCACGGCTTCTGGCATCGTCCAGAGCCGCCAGCAGGCGCTCAAAGGCGCGCTGATCAATGATGCTGGTGTAGTCCGGTGAGTCCAGCCTGGGGTAACGCTTGGCCACCAGGGCGCGAGCCAGGTTGACAAATTCGTCCACTTTGGCTGCAGGCAGCCAGGCGTGATCGACCGTGGTGCAGATTTGGCCAGCGTTGAGCAGTTTGACAAACATGATGCGCTCGGCGGCCAGTGGCAGCGGAAAGTCGTCGCAGACGATGGCCGGGGCCTTGCCACCCAATTCAAGGGTCACCGGGCACAGGTTGTGCGCCGCAGCAGCCATCACCGCCTTGCCGGTCTGGCCGCTGCCGGTGAACAGCAGATGGTCAAACTTGAGTTGTGAAAATTCCACGCCCACACCGCCGGTTTCGTCAAAAAACTGCAGCTTCTCGGGCCCAAAGTAAGCGGGCATGTGCTGAATCAGATACGCCGCCAGATGGCGCGAGTTTTCGCTCATCTTCACCATGGCGCGGTTGCCGGCGGCGAAGATGTAAGAGAGCGGCACCAAACTCAGATTCAGCGGAAAGTTCCACGGCACGATCACACCCACCACGCCCAGCGGCTGCGGGATGACACGGTTGCTGGCCCCCAGAAAGTTGCGCCAGTCCACGCCCCGGCGCTGCGGGCGCATCCAGCCGCGCAGGTGTTTGAGGATGTGATCCACACCATCCACTGCCGGGAACACCTCGGCCAGCAGGGTTTCAACGCGAGAGCGGTGGCCGTAGTCGGCACTGATGGCATCACACAGCGCGTCTTTGTGCTCGCGGATAAAGCGCTGCAGCGTGCGCAAGTCATTCTGGCGCTCATGCAGGCTGGGCACAGGGTGGGCCAGATAGGCCTGGCGCTGCAGCGCCAGCGTTTCTTTCAGCAGACTGACCGGGGGTATTTCAAATTGCATCATGGTGCCTGCCAGTTTAGGCCGCAAAGCCGCCTGCGGGAAGACCGTCTGGCCGCTTTGAACGACCGGCTCTAACTCGGGCGATTCTGGCGGTTTGACGCGGGTGAGCGCTGGGGCTTGGAGGCCTATCTGGCGCGAGACGCTGCCATCATTTGCCCGCCAGATCGCCGCACAAATTGCTCAGGCGCGCGTCACGCCCGCAACTGGTGCGGTAGAACTTGTAGCGCAACGGGTTCTTCAGGTAATAGTCTTGATGGTAGGCCTCGGCGGGGTAAAACTCGCTGGCCATGCGGATCTCGGTGACGATCGGTTCCTTGAATGGTTTGGACTTCTCCACAGCCACCTTGGAAGCCAGCGCCGTGGCCAATTGCTCGGCATCCATGGCAAAAATCACCGTGCGATACGGTGTGCCATGGTCGCAGAACTGCTGGTCACGCACCGTGGGGTCGATGGTGTGCCAGAAATGGTCCACCAGTTGCCGGTAGCTCACCTTGGCTGGGTCAAAAACGATCTTCACGGCCTCAGCGTGGCCGGTGGTGTGGCTGGACACCTCCTCATACGTCGGGTTGGCCGTCTTGCCGCCGGTGTAGCCCGAGGTGGTGGAAATCACCCCTGGCACCTTGTCAAAGTCTGACTCCACGCACCAGAAGCAGCCGCCGGCAAAAATGGCCACCGACTGATTGGCGGTCTGCGCATGCGCGTGGCCCATACCCAATGCTGCGGCGCCCACCACCAGCAAGGACGCAGCGCCTCTGGACAGAAAAGCCCGCAGGGAACTGGTGTGGCGCGATGAAGTGGCTTGCATGTTGGCTCCTGATAAGTGGCGGAAGATACCCCGTTGGTCGCCTTGCAGCGCAAATCCTTACATAAGCCGCGACAGCTGGCAGGCTATCAACTCGCCTGAGCGCTATTGCAGCCAGGTTTCACTGACAATTAAGCTTGCATTTCAGCACCCGCCACGTCTCTGTTTTGACCCAAGGAACCTGCCATGACCACCGATACACGCTGCTGCGGCACCGGCACCTGTCTGATCAACGCCGAGGGACTTTGCTGGTGCGGCCAGCGCTGGAATGGCGACGAGATGGTCGCACCAAATTCTGCATCAAATCAGCCTCTAGCCCCCGAGGAGCCTGGGCTGGAAGCTGCAGAAATCGAAGCAAACCAGCCGACTGACTCCAGCCGGGACTGAGCCGCCAAGGGCTGCCTGACGGGCACCCTAGCGCCCGCGCCGCTGCTCACGCAGCATGAACAGGTACAGCCCCTCCACCTTCTCACGCGCCCAGGGCGTTTTGCGCAAAAATTTCAGGCTCGACTTGACGCTGGGGTCCAGCGCGAAACAGCGCACCGGAATGCGCTGGGCCAGGCCGTCCCAGCCATAAAAATCGGCGAGTTGCGTCACCATCGCCTCCAGCGTTACGCCATGCAGCGGGTTGCGTGGCTGCGCGGCAGGCTGGGGTGCGGGGGCATCCGGGGGCAAAGTGGGGTCGGTCATGGCGACATTTTGACTTGACTTGGTGCAACAATGCCTGCACCAAGGTGCAGACTAGCACCATAGAAAATTGACATCATGAAAGCATTTCGTTGGGACCCCTGCTTTTTGACCGGGCTGCCGACCGTCGATGAGCAGCACCATGCGCTGGTGGACATCATCAACCAATTTGGCGACGCACGGATGCGCCCCCAAGGGGCCAGCGCGCAAGAGGTTGAGGCGCTGTTTCAGGAGCTCACGCGCTACACGCTCTACCACTTCCGCGAAGAAGAGGCGCTGATGAAACAGCGGGGTGTGTACCCCAGCCACATCGCGCACCAACGCCACGAGCATGCCCAGTTTGTGCAGGACATTCTTCGGATGCACAGCGGCATAGCCGGTGACGACCGCGACCCCGCCACCGCTACGCTGCTGCAGGCCATGCACCAACTGGTGCACCAGTTGTCCGAGCGCAGCCGCGCCCTATTTGAGCTGAACCAGACACTGGAAGCCCGCGTCTCCAAGCGCACGCAAGCGCTCTCGGCATTGAACCAGCGGCTGGAAACCATCGCCATGACCGACGTGCTCACCAGTCTGCCCAACCGCCGCCAGGCCCTGCAGGTGCTGGAGCGCGAATGGCAAGCCGCCACCGAAAGCGGCGCACCGCTGGCCTGCATGATGATCGATGCCGACGGCTTCAAGAAAATCAACGACACCTGCGGCCACGACGCGAGCGATGCCGTGCTGCGCGAGCTGGCCCGCTGCCTGCAAAACGCGGTGCGCAATGACGACCTGGTCTGCCGCCTGGGCGGCGACGAGTTTTTGATCATCTGCGCCCACACGCCGCTGGAAGGCGCGCTGGAAACGGCTGAAAAGGTGCGTGCCGAGGTGGCGGCCCTGCGCGTGCCAGCGGGTGACGGGGTCTGGATTGACAGCATCAGTATCGGCGTGGCCGCGCGCCAGAGCGACATGCCCGGCTTCGAAGCCCTGCTCAAAACCGCCGACGACGGCGCCTATGCTGCCAAAGCCTACGGGCGCGATTGTGTCGCCAGCGTGCAGTCAGTCACTTGATGGCGCAGTAAACTTGTCAGGCTGTCTTTTTACAGGAAACACCATGGGAAATTACATTCCGAGCGTTCCGCGCTTTTTCTTGGCGGTCATCGCCATCGTGCTGGTGGCGGCCTATGTGTCGGCACACAAATTACCATTGATCTGGCACCTGCTGGACATGATGGCGTTTTTTGCAGTGCTGCTGGTGCACATTCCAGCCTCCAGACACACGACCCGTTAGCTGATTTTTTGAGGTCACCGGGGCGGGCGCCCGACTGTTTGCCCGCCACATACGCCACAAGGCGTATTTCCCAAACACGGGCTACTCCCTAAAGTCCGACCATCGCTGATCCAAAGCCTGCCCCAAACAGCAGGCCAGCCGCAGCGAGAACGGTTTCATCAACTTTTGGAGTAGCCCACATGTCATCTTTGAACTCACGTCGTTTTACCCTCAAGGCGCTGTCGGTCGCCGCTGCGCTCTCGACCCTCGCCATCCTGCCCGCACAAGCTGCTGACACCATCAAGGTCGGCGTGCTGCACAGCCTTTCTGGCACCATGGCCATTTCGGAAACCGTGTTGAAAGACACCGTGTTGATGGCGATTGACGACATCAACGCCCACGGCGGCGTGATGGGCAAGCAACTCGAACCTGTGGTGGTCGACCCGGCTTCCAACTGGCCGCTGTTTGCCGAAAAGACCAAGCAGTTGCTCGGTCAGGACAAGGTGGCTGTGATTTTCGGCTGCTGGACCAGCGTGTCGCGCAAGTCCGTGCTGCCAGTGGTTGAAGAAATGAACGGCCTGCTGTTCTACCCGGTGCAGTACGAAGGTGAAGAACTGTCCAAGAACGTGTTTTACACCGGTGCCGCGCCCAACCAGCAGGCCATTCCGGCCGTGGACTATTTGATGAGCAAGGACGGCGGTGGTGCCAAACGTTTCGTGCTGCTGGGTACCGACTACGTGTACCCGCGCACCACCAACAAGATCCTGCGCGCCTACCTGCACAGCAAGGGCGTGGCCGACAAGGACATCGACGAAAAATACACCCCGTTTGGTCACTCCGATTACCAGACCATCGTGGCTGACATCAAGAAGTTCAGCGCCGGTGGCAAGACCGCTGTGGTGTCCACCATCAACGGCGACTCCAACGTGCCTTTCTACAAGGAACTCGGCAACGCCGGCCTGAAGGCCAAGGACGTGCCGGTAGTTGCGTTCAGCGTGGGTGAAGAAGAGTTGCGCGGTGTGGATACCAAGCCGCTGGTGGGCCACCTGGCCGCCTGGAACTACTTCATGAGCATCAAGAACCCGACGAACGCTGCGTTCATCAAGCAGTGGAGCGACTACGCCAAGGCCAAGAAGTTGCCCAGCGCTGACAAGCCTTTGACCAACGACCCGATGGAAGCCACCTGGATTGGTATCCACATGTGGAAGCAGGCGGTTGAGAAGGCCAAATCCACCGACACCGACAAGGTGGTGGCCGCCATGGCCGGCCAGACCTTCAAAGCACCCGACGGCTTCATGATCAAGATGGACGAGAAGAACCACCACCTGCACAAGCCGGTGTTCATTGGTGAGATCAAGGCCGATGGCCAGTTCAACGTGGTCTGGAAAACACCCGGCCCGATCAAGGCCATGCCCTGGTCGCCTTACATCGAAGGCAATGCCGGCAAGCCGGATGAGCCAGCGAAGAAATAAGCTGATTCGCTAGCTAAATGGGGGTCGGATCCCAATTCGGGGCAGAGCCTTCGAGGATGCGTCAAGCGCATGAACGAATTGGGCTCTGACCCCCATTCAGCGGGTTATGCCGAGACAACTGTCTTAGCGTTCCAAGCAAATAGCAAGAAATTGCAGCGTGGGCATGGCTGCCGTGCCCACTCTACAGGTTCTCAATATGTTCAAAAAGATATTTCCTTTGGCTTTTATTTTTATAGCTAGTCACGCTTATTGCATAACGGCTGAAGAGGTAAAAGGCATCACACTTGGGGAAACGGACGCGCGGATTGAAGCGCTGGTCAAAGCCATGCCCACCGCAGACGATAAAACAGCGGCCTTTCTCCAGGCGATGTCGGACGACAACGTCAAAGTCTCGGGCGATAAGGTTTTCGTGGTCAAAGACGACAAGGCTTTTGATCCTGTGACCGGCACCGAGCAGCCCATGCCCGCCAACGCCGATGACATCATCAGCAACAACCGCATGCGCGGTGAAATCGATTCGGCGCTGGCCGCCCTCAAGTTGTTTTCAAAGGACGATGCTGTGCGTGCCGCAGCGGTCAAGCAACTGCAAAGCGACGCCGACGAAACCAAGCTACCCCTCATCGAGAAGGCGCTGGCCACCGAACAAAACGCTGACATCAAGGAACGCCTGCGCATGGTGCGCGCAGGGGCGATGCTTGGCAGCGCGGACCCGGTCAGGCGCGTGCGGGCGGCCAACCTGCTGGCCACCAGTGGCCGGGCCAACACCAAAACCATGCTGCTGGAGCGCCTGCAGGTCGAGACCGATCCTGCCGCCAAATCGGCTTTGACGGCCGCCCTGCGTCAGGTGAATGCGGCGCTGGCCTGGGGCGACCGCCTGGGGGCGGCGTTCAGCGGCATCAGTTTGGGCTCGATCCTGCTGCTGGTGGCGCTGGGACTGGCCATCACCTACGGGCTGATGGGCGTGATCAACATGGCGCACGGCGAACTCATGATGATTGGTGCCTACGCCACCTATGTGGTTCAGGGGCTGTTCCAGAAATACTTGCCGGGCGCTTTTGACTGGTATTTGCTGGCAGCGGTACCGGTGGCGTTTTTAGCATCGGCCTCGATGGGTGCGGTGCTGGAGCGCAGTGTCATCCGCTTTCTGTATGGCCGACCGCTGGAAACGCTGCTGGCCACCTGGGGGATCAGCCTGGTGCTGATGCAGCTGGTGCGCAGCATCTTCGGCGCGCAAAACGTGGGTGTGGAAAACCCCTCCTGGATGAGTGGTGGTGTGCAGGTGCTGGGCAATTTGTCGCTGCCCTACAACCGGTTGGTCATCATCGGGTTTGCGATCTTTGTACTGGGCAGCGTGGCCTGGCTGATTGGCAAGACACGCCTTGGGCTGTTTGTGCGCGGCGTCACGCAGAACCGCCCGATTGCCTCGTGCATGGGCGTCAATACCGCCCGCATTGACACCTATGCGTTTGCGCTGGGCTCAGGCATCGCAGGTCTGGCAGGCTGCGCGCTGAGCCAGGTGGGTAATGTGGGGCCGGATCTGGGCCAGGGCTATATCGTCGATGCCTTCATGGTGGTGGTGCTCGGTGGTGTGGGTCAACTGGCAGGAACGGTTTATGCTGCGCTGGGCCTGGGGATTCTGAACAAACTGCTGGAGGGCTGGACCGGAGCTGTGCTGGCCAAGATTGCTGTACTGGTGTTCATCATCATCTTTATCCAGAAGCGCCCGCAAGGCATCTTCGCCATGAAAGGCCGCTCTGCGGAGGCGTGATCATGAACAAGTCATCCACGAATTCCGTCACCCTGCCCACACCGGCACCCTTGCTCAGCCGCACCGGTTGGGGGGCTTTCCTGACCGCCCTGATCGTCGTCTGCGCGATGGCACCGGTGTTGAACCTGCTGGTGCCAACCGGCAACCCCTTGCACCTGAGCGACTACGGCGTGGGCCTGGTAGGGCGCATCATGTGCTACGCCATCTGCGCGCTGGCCATGGACCTAATCTGGGGCTACACCGGCATCCTGAGCCTGGGCCACGGGCTGTTTTTTGCACTCGGCGGTTACGCCATGGGCATGTACCTGATGCGCCAGATCGGGCTGGATGGCAACTACAAGAGCGAGCTGCCCGACTTCATGGTGTTTCTGGACTGGAAAGAGCTGCCGTGGCACTGGATGCTCTCAGGCAGCTTTGTTGCGACGCTGTTCCTGATCGTCGCCGTGCCGGGCATCGTGGCCTTTGTGTTTGGCTACTTTGCCTTTCGCTCGCGCATCAAAGGCGTGTACTTTTCCATCATCACCCAGGCCATGACCTTTGCCGCGATGCTGCTGTTCTTTCGCAATGAGACCGGCTTTGGCGGCAACAACGGCTTCACCGATTTCAAGCGCATCCTGAATATCCCGATTGCGACGCAGGAGATGCGCATGACGCTATTTGTCATGACCGGCCTGACGCTGCTGAGCTTCTTTCTGATGGCGCGCTGGCTGGTGCGCAGCAAGTTTGGCCGGGTGCTGCAGGCGGTGCGCGATGCCGAGACCCGCGTCATGTTCAGCGGCTACAACCCGCTGGGCTACAAGCTCACCATCTGGACCATTTCGGCCATGATGTGCGGCGTGGCCGGCGCGCTGTATGTGCCGCAAGTCGGCATCATCAACCCCAGCGAGATGAGCCCGGCCAATTCGATCGAGATCGCGATCTGGGCGGCGGTGGGGGGTCGCGCCACGCTGATAGGCCCCATTTTGGGTGCCTTTATCGTCAGTGGTGCCAAGAGTTGGCTGACGGTGGCTTACCCCGAGTTCTGGCTGTATTTTCTGGGGGCGCTGTTCATTGGCGTGACACTGTTTCTGCCGGAAGGTGTCGTCGGTCTGGTCAAGAAATTGAAAGGTGGGCGGAAATGACCCCCGAACTGATGGAGGAAAACGCGCGCCGCGCCGATGCCTACCGCGCCGCCCATCCCGCACAAGGCATCAACACCGAGTCAGGCGGGCGAGAAGCAGGCTTTTCTCGGCTGGCGGTACCGGGCGAAGTCGATGTCACCCACGGCCGCATCCTGTATCTGGAAGATGTGAGCGTGAGTTTTGATGGCTTTAAGGCCATCAACAAACTCAGCCTGGACATTGCACCGGGCGAGCTGCGCTGCATCATCGGCCCCAATGGCGCTGGCAAAACGACCATGATGGACATCATCACCGGCAAGACCCGCCCCGACGAGGGCCGCGTGTTTTTCGGCAGCACCATCGACCTGCTGCGCTACAAGGAGGCCGAGATCGCGCAAATGGGCATTGGCCGCAAGTTCCAGAAACCCACGGTGTTCGAGCAGCTCACCGTGTTTGAGAACCTGGAACTGGCCTTGAAAACCAACAAGTCGGTCACCCAATCCATGCTGTTCACGCTGGATTCGACCCAAAGCGACCGGTTGGCCGAGGTGCTTCACACCATCCACCTGGCGGACAGCGTGTCGCGCCAGGCTGGCTACCTGAGCCACGGGCAAAAACAGTGGCTGGAGATTGGCATGCTGCTGATGCAGGACCCCAAACTGCTGCTGCTCGACGAACCCGTGGCAGGCATGACCGACGAAGAAACCGAGCGCACCGCCGAACTGTTTTTGACCCTCAAGGGCAAGCACTCGCTGATGGTGGTGGAGCATGACATGAGCTTTATCAACACAATTTCAGACATCGTGACGGTGTTGTGTGATGGGTCAGTTTTGGCACAGGGCACGCTGGCGCAGGTGCAGGCGGATGAGAGGGTGATTGAGGTGTATCTTGGAAGGTAGGCTTTTTCCCCTGGCCGGGGGGGCTTGCTGGGAACCCTCACGGGCCAGTGAATCGCTTTTCTTTGTTTTGCCTGCGCGGCTGGCGTTTGCCGGGATATGCGCCCGGCTGCGCACTCACTTTTCTTTGTCTCGCCAAAGAAAAGTAAGCAATAGAAAAGCGACCCCACTGTCTGCGACCCGCAGCTTTGCTGCGGGCAACCTGAGTTGCGGCGATTTGGCGGGGAACCGCTCGAACTCGCTACGCTCAGACAATCGCGGTTCTTTTTCCCGCCAAACCGCCACAACTCAGGCGCATACAGAAGGGGCAAAGCAAATACCGCTCGTGGCGCTTTGCGCCACATTGCGCCAGCGCGCAGGCGCTGGCTACCCCAGCCGCTGCAATGCCCGGCAGCGCCGGGCGAGCCGTGCTATATCCGATGCCGTGGTGCATCGGCGAGTAGCGCAGGGCTGGGCGGATCAGGGGACGCGATTGTTTGAGCGTAGCGAGTTCGAGCGGCCCCCCGCCCAGACCGAGCAACGCAGTGTGCCCGAAGCTCTGCTTCGGGACGACGCATTCGGCTCGCCTTTTCTTTGCTTACTTTCTTTTGGCGAAGCAAAAGAAAGTAAGTGCGCAGCCGGGCGCATATCCCGGCCAGCGCGCGCAGCAGTAGCCAGAAAAATCAACAAAACCAACATCCGCCCGTCGGGGCGCGACCCGGCCCCCGTCCGGGAAGGAACCATTCAATGCTGACCGCAACCAACATCAACCAGTATTACGGCGGCTCACACATCCTGCGCGACGTGAATCTGCAAGCTAGCCTGGGCAAAGTCACCGTCATCCTGGGCCGCAACGGGGTCGGCAAAACCACCTTGCTCAAAAGCCTGATGGGGCTGATCCCCATCAAAACAGGCACGATTGAATTTGACGGCAAACCGATCCAGAAAGCCACGCCCTACGAGCGCGCACGCGCCGGCATCGGCTTTGTGCCTCAAGGCCGGGAAATTTTTGCCCGCCTGACGGTGGAAGAAAACCTGCGCATGGGCCTGGCCTATAAACCGGCCAGCGCGCCGATTCCACCCAAGCTGTTCGATTTGTTCCCGGTGCTCAAGCAGATGTTGCAACGCCGTGGCGGCGACCTCTCTGGCGGTCAACAGCAGCAACTTGCGATTGCCAGGGCCTTGGCCGCAGGCCCGAAACTGCTGATGCTGGACGAGCCCACCGAGGGCATCCAGCCCAGCATCATCAAGGACATCGGCCGCGTCATCCGCATGCTGGCGGACCGGGGCGACATGGCCATTGTGCTGGTCGAGCAGTACTACGACTTTGCCCAGGAACTGGCTGACAACTACGTGGTCATGGAGCGCGGTGCCATCAAGGCGGAGGGTCTGGGCGCCAACATGGAAGCTGAAGGCGTGCGCCAGATGGTGGCGATTTAGCCCGGCCACGATGTGCTGCAGGGTTTGCTGGTTAGGCGCGCCCCACCGCTGACGGCAACTACTTCTGGTTCAGCATGTCTCGCTGGGCGTTGAGATACGCGCCCAGGGCATTAAGCCGATTGGCCAAGCTGAAGGCGGGCAGGTCTTTGTACTCTGACCAGTCGATGGACGCATAGGCTTCATCAAAGCTCTGCAGATTGGCCACCGCGATGGCCATCTGCGCTGCCAGATACGTGAGGTAGCGGTGCGTCAAGCCCAGGTCCTTGTCGGGCTCGTAAGACACCGCGCCGTGACCAGGGATGGCAATCTTGGGCGGCTTTTCCGACATGCGGTCAAGCGCTGCCAACCACACCTTCGGGTCTGCATCACCCACAAACGGCAAACGCCCGGTAAAGAACAGGTCACCCGCGAACATCACACCCAGTTCTTCCACGCGCATCATCATCTCGTCGGGCGCATGGGCACCCAGCGCATCAATCAGGGTGAAGTGGTAGCGCCCGAGTTGAAAGGTCTCGTTCTGAGTCGGCGTGATTTTGGCCATGCGGGGGGCCAAGATCAGATGGGTTTCATCATTCACCCAGGGAAACAGGTCCTGGCGGCGCTCTTCCAGGCGGCGCTGGGTGTTTTCACCGTTGAACACGGCCACCGAGTTGGGGTGCGCAATGATCTCCACGCCCGGCCCGGCAAAAGCCTGTATGCCGTAAAAATGGTCGGCATGGTAGTGCGACACCACCACAATTTTCACCTTCTCGCCGCTGGCATCTTCGATGAGCTTGCGCATCTTGGCACCCAGCGCAGGTGTGCCCAGCGTGTCAAACACCACCAGCCCCGCGCCTGTGGCCACCGCACCCGCATTGGAGATAAAGCCAGCATTGGCTGAACTGGCGGCACCCGACTGCCCTTGAACGTAATAAACGTCCTGGCCAACTTTATGCAGTTCCATCGGTGGCAACCCGTCGGATTCTGCGCTGGCCCAGACACAAAACCCCAAGCCCAAGGCGACACAACCGACCCGCAACCCACGACGAATGACCTGCAACATGGCAACTCCTTTGATCCAAGTCAACCAGTGTGCTCCCAACCCGACATTCGTACCAGTGGGGAAAACCATCAGTTCATGCGGATTTATGAATTTGTATAGCCTGCAACAGCGTTTCACCCTGATCAACGCGGGCCATTTGCCCGCCAACACACTGAGTTGCTCAGGCACGACGTGCCAGAACTTGTGGCTGCGGCTGGGCATGCTCGGTATGTTCAAGTGACAGCAGCGCCTGCATCACATCCCCCACCACGATCACACTGGGGCTGGCCAGCTGGTCGCGTTCGATCGTTGAGCACAGCTCAGTCAGCGTGCACACGGCGTGGCGCTGGTTGGGCAGGCTCACGTTCTGGATGATGGCCACCGGGGTTTGCGGGCTCAGGCCTTGCAACAAGGCTTTTTGAATCGCCCCAGCGCCACGCACACCCATGTAGATCACCAGTGTCAGGCGCGCCACCTGCGCGGTCTGGGCCAGCAAGGCAAAGTCGGTGCCGCTGCTGCCGGGCTTGGCGTGGCCGGTGACAAACACCACGCCGTGGGCGTGGTCCCGGTGCGTCAACGGCACGCCGAGCGAGGTCACCCCTGCCAGCCCTGCTGTGATGCCGTTGACCACTTCGACCCGCACGCCAGCGGCCTGCAGGTGGCCCACCTCTTCGCCGCCCCGGCCAAACACAAACGGGTCGCCGCCCTTGAGGCGCACCACATGTTCACCTTCGCGCACCGCCATCAGGATGAGTTTTTCAATGAACGCCTGCGGTGTGGACTGGCAGCCACCGCGCTTGCCCACGCGCACGATGCGCGCACTGGGTGGTGCCAGCGCCACCACCTCATCGCTGACCAGGTCATCCACCAGCAGCACAGTGGCTGACTGAATGGCTTTGACGGCCTTGACCGTCAGCAGATCGGGGTCGCCTGGGCCGGCACCGACCAGGGTGCAACGGCCGGACTTGAGAATGGCGTGGTTAATAGTCATAACCGCCATTATGAAGCCAACCTGATAACTTTCTGTTATGAGCTTATGCGGATCAAATACACATCCGCTGCGCGGACCGTGTCGTAGTGTGGCAGGCTCACGGTAAAAAAACTGCCTTAATCCGCAGGTCGGCACATCTGCACCGCGGCCTGATCGCGTTGCCAGCACGGGCTGGCAGCCGTGTTGTCCAGCGTGGGAATGCCCTCCATGCTGATCGCAGCCACGCGCGTGTCAAACGCGGCCACGCCTTGGCGGTCCAGCAGCAGGCGCAGCACCCAGCCTCGGCGCTGGCGGGCGTTGTCGGTTTCTTTCATGACAAAGTTGCCGACGCTGTAAATGATGGGTTTGCCCCGGTAGTGCTCAATCTCCTGCGTCACGTGCGGATGACCGCCGATCACCGCGTCTGCGCCCGCGTCAATCATCAGCCGCGCCAGTTGGCGCTGGCGCGGGTTGGAAGTGAGCTCGTTTTCCCAACCCCAGTGCATCACCGGGATGACCAGATCGGCTTTGTAGAACGAGCGCGCTTGTCGGATGTCGGCCACCACCTGCTCGTCTTCGCTCCAAGCCACGCCGGGCGCGTTGGCATCGGCCTCGAAACTGCGCGGCATGAATTCGTTGTAACCGAGTAGCGCAATGCGCAGGCCCTTTCGCTCCAGAATCAGCGGCGTATGCGCCTCTGACAGGTTGTGGCCACCGCCGAAATGGCCGATTTGCGCCTGATCCATCAGGCCCAGCATTTCGGCAAACGCATCGCGACCAAAGTCGCCAGAATGGTTGTTGGCCAGCGCCAGCGCGTCAAAGTGGCGCTTGAGCACGCCCAATGCACGCGGGTGCGCCCTGAAGGTGTAGATCTTGTCGCCTGCCGAGCCGATGGTGGCCACCACACATTCGAGGTTGGCGACACGGATATCCGCCTGTCTGAACAGCGCATCAAAACTGGCCAGAGGGTCGCCACCGGTGCGAATCATCTCGCCTGCGGCGTCATTCAGCACGATGTCACCCGCAAAAACCAGGCTGACCGGGCCGCTACTCGAGGCTGCGCCTGCTGCAAATGCCCCACTGCACACAGCCAGCAGCAGGCTGCACAAAGCGCGATGCCATGCGCGGCTCACGGTTGTACCCCCTGCAGCGCGCAGTTGTAGATCAGCTCGCGCTCCAGATGCCCGGCGTACAGATGCTGTTCACCTGTCAGCGACAGGTTCTGCGGCGCGATAGCAAACGGCGGCAGGTATTTGATCTCCTGAATCAGCACGGGCTGGCTGGCGGTGTCCACATAGGCGTAGAGCTTGACGTAGTCCACTCGGCTGCCCTGCCCCACCATCACCGGCTTGAACCAAAACCGCCCGCCAATATCCACCGACGCGACCGGGTACGGGTCGGCCACTGGCATGGCCTCAATGGTCTGGGTGCTGCCCGCGTAGGTCACATCGCAATGCAACTTGGGCGTCGCCAAAGCGGCGTGGGTGAATGCGAGCGTCGTCAGGGCAAATGCGGCCAAAGAATAGGTGCGTGAATCATGCATCCCAAGTATTTTGCTTGATTCGGCTTGCGGGATTCAGTGCACCGGCGATTGCCCTGATTCAGGTCGACCAGATGCGCGGGCTGACTGCGGGCAGTTGCCAAAAATGTGCGCGCCACACCAGCCACACCTGCCGCAGCAACTGCATGGCAGGCTCCACCAGCGGGGACAGCACCCGCAACACCATCACCTGCGGGTTGGGGCAGGTGACACCAGCTCTGGCATGCAGCGCGTGGTTGGCGACCACGCTGCGCGCCACGTCCAGCCCGGCTTCACGGCGGTTGCGCTCCAGCGGCGTGCCGGTCACAAAAAACAGCGACGCCATGCAGCGCTGCCCGGCCAAGCCCAGCGGGCCGTTCATCAGCCGCGCATCACATGCGTCAATGCGCCCGCGCTCCAGCCAGACGCCGGGCAGCTCGATATGTTGCAAAAAGCTGCCCTGCTCAAAAGGCAGCGACGCGCTGGGCAGACCGAAGGCCGTCACGTCCCAACCGATGCATTCCGCCTGCGGGGCCAGTTCCAGCGTCAGACGGTTTTCGGCCTGGCACTGGTTGTAGGCCAGTGCTTCGAGTGGCAGCCACTCCAGCCGCGCCTGGTCTGCCAGGGTGATGTGCGTGGACTGCAACGCCAACTCACCGGCTGATCTGTAAAAACGCGTGGCACCGGGCGTGGTGATCAGGCCATGCGCGTTGCCGCTGACGGCCACGGTGATGTCCAGCGTGTCGCCACCGACCAGACCCCCCGGAGGATGCACCAGCACGTTGTGGCAAATGGCATCGCCCTCGGGGTAGAGGCTTTGCAACACCCGCAAGGGGCCGGTGTGGCTGTGCCGGGCGACGGTGCGCTGCTGCTCCTGGGAGTAAGCGATGTCGAGTTGGGCGTGCCAGGTCATGCTGCGAGTTTAGAGGGCACCGTTGACCCGCGATGGGGTCAAGTCTGCTCAGGACTTCCAGAACGTGATATGCAATGCAGCGATTTCAGCCTCCAACTCAGCCACCGGGCCAATGACCTCGACCGCCTTTTGACCGGCGGCAAACACCGTGCGGCAAGGCAAGTCCATTGTCGGGTTCTCGGCGTGGTTGCCGGTGAGTTCGAGCAAGCGGCGTTCGGTCATGCCAAAAACCAGCTTGCCAATGTGCGCCCAGTACTACGTGCCCGCGCACATGGCGCAAGGCTCCACGGTGGTCACCAAGGTGCATTGCCACAAAACTTCAGGAGCATGCTTCGCAGCTGCCATGCGGGCCAGAACCGATTCTGCATGGTTGACCGCATCCACATTGCCCTGCTCGGCCAACACGGTTTCACCATCCGGCGCGACCAGAATCGCCCCAAACGGGTGATGGCGCGGCGCAAATGGAGGCTCACTTGCTCCGGGGTCATGGCAGGATCAATGCCCCTGCGAGCCGCGATGCGCCCAGCCAGTGGTGTGTTTCTCGATGGCCGAAAACAGCTCATACATCACCATGGCCATCGCACCCACCACCACCAGTCCCGCAAAGGCCAGACCCATTTGCATGCTTGATCCTGCCGACACCAGCAGGTAGCCAATGCCTTCGTTGGCCGCCGTCATCTCGCTAACCGTGGTGCCGACAAAAGCCAGCGTGATCGCCACTTTGAGCGAGCCATAAAAATACGGCATGGAACGTGGCAGGCCGACCTTGACCAGCACGTCCCAGCGCCGCGCGCCCAGCACCCGCAGCACATCTTCCAACTCCGGCTCCAGCGTGGCCAATCCGGTGGCGATGTTGACCATGATCGGGAAAAAGCTGATCAGAAACGCGGTCAGGATGGCCGGACCCACGCCAATGCCAAACCACACCACCAGAATCGGCACAAACGCGGCCTTGGGCAAGGCGTTGAACGCCGTCATCAGCGGGTACACCGCGGCATAAGCCAGGCGCGAGCTGCCAATCACAAAACCCAGCAACACACCCACCACAATCGCCAGGCCGAATCCCACCATGGTCACCCAGAAGGTGCGCCAGGCATGGCCGGCAATAGTGTCGCGGAACTCCCAGAACTGCGTCCAGATGCGCCACGGACTGGGAAAGATGAACTCGGACACGTCAAACGCCGAGCACAGCACCTGCCACAGCACGATGACGGCGATGAGCAACAGCCAGGGCGACCAGATTTCCATTTGTTTTTTGTTCATGTCTGGACCTCTTTGAAGG
The DNA here is from genome assembly GCA_903905735.1 of uncultured beta proteobacterium. GTDB lineage: Bacteria > Pseudomonadota > Gammaproteobacteria > Burkholderiales > Burkholderiaceae_C > Rhodoferax. Next base: position 14,143 of record CAIVHU010000285.1, on the reverse strand, counting down.
GACGCTGGGTTCATTGAGGCACCGGTGCACCAGTTTGGCGCATGGCTCCGATATGCCCACGCAATTCGTGCACCAGGTCGCTGAATTCCTTGGTGTAGGTGATTTCCAGATCACGTGGACGGGGCAAATCGATCTCACGGCGCACCACAAAGCGGCCCGGGCTCTTGCTCATGACGTAGACGGTGTCGGCCAGAAACACCGATTCGCGAAGATCGTGCGTGACCAGAATCACGTTGAACTTCTGCTCGGTCCACAGGTCGCGCAGGATGCACCAGAGTTCTTCACGCGTGAAGGCATCCAGCGCGCCAAATGGCTCGTCCAACAGCAGCATCTTGGGCTCATGAATCAGCGCGCGGCAGATGCTGGCGCGTTGTTGCATGCCACCCGAAAGCTGCCACGGGAACTTGTCCTCATAACCCGCCAACCCAACTTTTTGCAGTAGGGCTCTGGCGCGTTCCTCGTATTCCTTGCGTTTGGCTTTGAAGTTGCTGCGGTAGGGCTCCACAATTTCCAGCGGCAGCAACACGTTATCGACCGTGGTGCGCCACGGCAGCAGGCTGGATGCCTGGAAAGCCATGCCGGAAATTTTCAACGGCCCGGTCACCGGCTTCTGGTCGATCAGAATTTTGCCCATTGAGGGCATCTTCAAGCCGGTGGCCAGCTTCATGAAGGTGGACTTGCCGCAGCCCGACGGACCGACGATGGCGATGAACTCGCCCTGGCGCACCTTCAGGTCGATCGCCTCCACAGCGAACTGGTTTTGCACCAGCAACTCTTCGTTGTAGGCCAGCCAGACATCCGAAAAATCGACAAACCAGGGGGTCGGTTCTTTGTCCATATTGATATAAGAAATTGGCCTCTAGCCCTTGTTGAATATGCGCAGGCAGCTATCAAATACATATTAAGCCGCCTGCCTGTCACCCACAGCCCTGTGACGCACTCCCCCGGCTGCCAACGTCTCACGGCAGGGGTAGGTAAGGTCAGCGGCTATTTCTTGGGCAACACATCCAGCACCGCTTTGGCGGGCAGGAAGCTGCCATTCCAGATCACCTCCGGATTCACCCGGGTCTTGGTGTTGAAGGCATCAGACACCTGACTGGCCATCAGTGCCAGACGCGGGCCATTGACCTGACCAAAGCCCTCGGCGTGTGCGCCGGGGCTGTTGATCACGGTATCGATGGCCAATTTCAGGCGGCGGGTTTCCAGATCAACATTGACGATGCCGTCACGCGCTTTCACGTCGGCAATGGCCGTCGCTGGGTTGGCCATCACGTCCTTGGCACCCTTGGCAAAGGCGACCAAAAACGCCTTGATCGCCTCCGGGTGCTCCTTGATGAGTTTGGGTGAGGCAATGATGGCGTTGCCATACAGCTTGACGCCGTAATCCGGGTATGGCAGCACCACCACATCAGCCGCTTTCACACCACGAGCTTCCAGGTTCAGCAAGGACGTGAAGGTGAAGCCGGTGATGGCATCCAGATCGCCACGCACCAGCATGGTTTCGCGCAGCGCCGGGTCCATCGCAGTCCAGGTCACGCCGGTGATGTTATTGGCCTTGGCAAAGATCGGGAACGCGCGACGACCTGCGTCAAACACCGGCGCGCCGAGCTTTTTGCCGCTCAGGTCAGCGGGCGTCTTGATGCCGGATTTCTTCAGCGCCATGACCGAGGCTGGCGTGGAGTTGTAAACCATCATCACCGCTACCGGCATGTTGGGCGCGTCCGGGTTGTTGGCCTGGAACTCCATCAGCGCGGCCAGATCGGCAAAACCCATGTCGTAGGCGCCTGAGGCAACGCGAGTCACAGCACCGCCTGAACCGTTGCCCGCATCAATGGTCACATCGAGCTTGGCGTCCTTGAAATAACCCTTGGCAGCAGGTGTCAGAAACAGCGCGCTGGGGCCTTCAAAACGCCAGTCAAGCTGGAATTTGATGGGGGTGGTTTGTGCCTGGGCCTGACCCAGAAAGGAGACTGCGGCCAGAACGACCGCAGCTTGTAGAAAACCTCGTTTGAACATAGGGACCTCGTGAAAGCTAGTTGACCTCAGTCAACTTAGCAATAACGGTGCCAATGGCGCACGCAGGTCAGGGCCGCAGGTACACCCAGCCTTCTTGCTGACGCTTGATGATCTCGACCACCCCCGAAGGCACATAACCAACGCTGGGGTTCATGTCAGCCTTGGTCAGCTTCGCGACTCGCATCGTGTTCTCGCAGGCCGCCACCTGGACGCCCGACTTGACTGCCTCATTGATCCGCTCGGCTGTGACCGAATCAGCCGTGAGCATGCCGATCCCCGGCCCAAAGGCAACGATCTCGATCTTGACCTTGTCTGCGCCCAGGTCCGTCTGCACATTTTTGGCGTTGTTCAGCGCCAGATTCCATTTGCCAGCGTCGCCATCACTGACCTGAATCACCACCCTGGATGGGTTCGCCGCGGAGGGACTGGAAGCCATGTTGGCGCAGCCGGTGGCAAAAAGAGTGCTGCCAGCCAGGGCCAGCGCGAGGGCATAAGTTCTGCGACTCATCGGATTTGTCTCCATTGATTGATCTTCTGTACGCGGGGCGCACGGTGCGCCAGGCGGCGTCACATTGCGGATAGTAGCCGCGCCGGGCAAAGCCCATTTATCGCGTCAGGGGATCGTTGCGACCAAAACGCACTGCCATCACGATCAAGGCCACCACAGCAAACACCGCACCGCCATAAAAAGTGAAGGCCGCGCCATACCTGTCCCACAGCCAGCCAGCCACGCCGCTGGCCAGCAGCATGGCCAAGCCACTGAGCAGGTTGAAGAACCCGTACGCGGTGCCGCGCAGGTCGGCAGGCGCGGTATCAGCCACCATGGCCGCCAGCAGGCCCTGCGTCATGCCCATGTGAATGCCCCACAGCACCACGCCCGCCAGCACCGTGACCCAGTGGCTGCTGCTGGCCAGCACCAGGTCGGCCGCCACCAGCACCAGCAGGCCAAGCGCCAGGAGCCGGGTATGGCTCATGCGGTCAGACAGCTTGCCAAACGGGTAGGCGCTGGCTGAGTACACCAGGTTCATCGCCACCATCACCAGCGGCACCAGCGCCATCGCCACGCCGCTTTGCTGCGCGCGCAGCACCAGAAATGCCTCGCTGAAGCGCGCCAGGGTAAACACCGCACCCAGGCCGACCACCCACCAGTAAGCCGAGCCCAGCCGCTTGAGGTTGTCGCGACGAATCGGGTTGCTGCGTTTGACGCCGTCAGCTTGGGCAGGCTCTTTCACGCCCACCAGCAACAGGATCACCGCCAGCAGACCCGGCACCACCGCCACCCAGAACACCGCGCGAAAGTCGTTGGCCCACAGCAGCATCAGCCCCACCGCCAGCAGCGGTCCCAAAAAAGCGCCCACCGTGTCGAGCGACTGCCGCAAGCCAAACGCTGCACCGCGCAACGCTGGCGGGGCGATGTCGGCCACCAGCGCATCACGCGGGGCACCGCGGATGCCTTTGCCCACCCGGTCTGTCAGCCGCGCTGTAACCACCCAACCGACGCCGCTGGCCAGCGCAAACACCGGTTTGGTCAACGCCCCCAGGCCATAACCCAGCAGCGCCAGGCCTTTGCGTTTGCCCAAATAGTCACTGAGCACGCCCGAAAACACCTTGACGATCAGCGCCGTGGCCTCGGCTGCCCCCTCAATCAGCCCCACCGTCAACGCGCTGGCACCCAGCACGGTGACCATGAACATGGGCAGCAGGCTGTGGATCATCTCGCTGGAGACATCCATCAGCAGGCTGACAAAGCCCAGCACCCAGACGGCGCGGGGCAACTGGCTCAATGTGCTGGGTGGAGGCTGGGGCATGGTGCGGGATGGATAGGTGGCTTTGACGCGATTGTGGCTGACCACGCCTGGCGTCGATGGTCAACGCGACCAAGCCCAACATTCATCTACAAATTTACTATGGAAAATGGAGCTATTAGCCCAATTTCGGCAAGGGCTACAGGCCAAAACTATCGATTACGCACCCCGGCGCATGATTTTGAGGGTGGCTTCCAGCCATCTCAGCACCTCTGGATTCTGGCTGGTGGCGATGTTCATGCGCATGAAGGTGCTGGGCGTTTGTTGGGGCGAAAACAGCGCCCCGGGTGCCAGCAGGTAACCGGCTTCGAGCGCCAGCGCGGCCAGGGCAATGGTGTCCACGCCCGTGTCAAACCAGCCCTGAAAACCTGCCTGCGGTCGGCAGTAAGCCTTCAAACCCAGTGACTCCAGGCGGGCGAAGGTGGGGTCGCCTAGCTCGTCCAGCGCGGCGTGCACCCGCTGGCAGTGTTTACGGTAGCTGCCCTCTGTGAGAGCACGATGGACGATGCGCTCGTTGATCTCCGGCGTGGCCAGCGAAGTCAGCAGCTTCTGGTTACCCAGCGACTCGGCAATCTCGGCGGACGCCGCCAGATAACCCACGCGCACGTTGGGCACCAGCATCTTCGAAAAACTGCCCAGGTAGATCACCCGTTTGAGCTGGTCCAGGCTGACCAGCCGCGCCGCCGGTACGCCGCTGGGCAAAAAGTCGGCGTAAATGTCGTCTTCGACCACGATCAGGTCATGCGCTTCGGCCACGCGCAAAATCTGGTAGGCCGCCGCAGCGGTCAGCACACTGCCGGTGGGGTTGTGCAGCACGGTGTTGAGAATCAGCATGACGGGTTTGCAACTGGCCACCAGCTCAGCCAGCGCAGCCACGTCCGGCCCTTGCGGCGTGTAGGGCAGGCTGACCAGGTTCACCCCCATCATCGCCAGCGACCCGAGCTGCGCCGACCAGGCCGGGTCGCCCACAATCACGCTGTCACCGGGGTGCAAAAACTTGCGCGCAATCAGGTCCACCGCCTGCGTGGCACCCGAGGTGGTCAGAATTTGCGCGGGCGTAGCAGACACCTCCAGTTCGGCCAGCCGCCGCGCAATCTGCTCGCGCAAGGGCGCATAACCCTGCGCCAGCGCCGCGTGAGAGAGCTGCAGACCCGCCGTGGCCGCCACCGAACGCAGGCCGCCTTTGACCAGCTCACCACCGCACAAGTCCGGCGGCAGATAGCCAAACCCGGGAGCCTTGTCAGCCGGAATGCCGCTTTGCATGTTGCGCACCAGCCAGCCCATGTCAAAGGGTTGCGCACGCGCCGGGGTGGTTCTGGCACGCTTGCTGGTGGCAGCCGTATCGGGCTCTCGCACAAAAAACCCGGCGCCCCGGCGCGCCTGCAGCCGCCCACGCGCCACCAGCCGCTCGTACGCCTCCACCACGGTAAAGCGCGACACGCCGCGCTCCAGCGCGAGCTGGCGCACGGATGGCATTCGCATGCCGGGGCGGAACACCTGCTGCCCCATGCGCAGCTCGGCCCACTGAACGAGTTGGTCCACCAGCGTGCCTTGGCCGCTCAGCGCGGCGCTGGAAATGGCGGCGTCTTGCGAGCGGGAAGCCGATGGGTCAGGATTAGCTGGTGACATGGAAGCGGATTGTATTGGCAGTAAGACCGGGCCAGTTTGTCAAAGTATCTTGGTCACTGTACAGGTACTGTACTGGTGTTTGAAGTACATTTTTCAGGCCGGTACACATCACCTGCGTCCCTTTGACCCCTTGCGTAAAAAATGGAGCCCACCATGCACCAGATCGAACACTTTGAATTGGCCACACCGCACCCTGTGTCCTTGACGCTGAGCGCTGGCTGCGTGATCCGCGTGACCCACGGGCGGCTTTGGCTGACACGTCCAGGCCATCTGGAAGACGTATGGCTGCAAGCCGGTGAAGCCTGGGCGCTGCCTGCCAGCGGCACGGTGTGGCTCAGCGCCGAACCGGTGGCGCAGTTTCAGCTGGCGCACAAGCTGACAGGCTGGCGCTGGCCCCGCTTGGCCAACTTGCGACTGCTCATCAATGCGCTGGCGAAAGTGAGTGTGCGAAGCTTGGCGCGTGGCGCGGGCGCGCAGCTGCAGGCAGGATAGCGCTGCGACACAGCATATTTGCTACATAAAAAGTAGCTTCTTGCGCTTTTATTTATTGGGCTACAGCCCTAAAACACTTAAAACGTATCATGCAAGTTCGTGAAGCCATCGCTCAAGATGCAGGCACCCTCGCCATACTGTTCAGCGTGTCCAACCAGGATGCTGCCGTCGGGCATACTGCGGGCCGCTACACGCTCACACTTGCCCCGATGAATCCACCAACCTCCTCACCGTTTGGCGAACGCCGCTACCGCGCCTGGAACGAGCATGTCAAAACCCGCTACGGTGGGCGGGTGCAAAAGGTGTCGGTGCTGGCGGGTTTCACCTGCCCGAACCGAGACGGATCGCTGGGCAAAGGCGGCTGCACTTTTTGCAACAACGCCAGTTTCACGCCGGGCTATCTGGACCAGCGCCAGACCATCACCCAACAGCTTGATGCCGGGCTGGACTTTTTGCGCAGGCGCTACCCCGGCACGCAGCGCTACATGGCCTACTTTCAGAGCTACAGCAACACCTACGGCGAGTTGGAGCGGTTGCGCGCCTGTTATGCAGAAGCTCTGGCGCACCCTGACGTCAGCGGTCTGGCCATCGGCACCCGGCCCGATTGCCTGCCGGATGCGGTGCTGGATTACCTGGCGGAACTGGCAAGCAACCATATCATCGAACTGGAAATCGGCGTGGAATCGTGTAACGACGCGGCGCTGGCGCGCGTCAACCGTGGCCATACCTTTGCCACCAGTGTGGATGCCATCGAGCGGGCGGCAGCGCGTGGTCTGGAAGTGACCGCGCACCTGATGCTGGGCCTGCCGGGTGAATCGGTGGACAGCATGCTAGACGGTGCGCGCCTGCTCTCCAAGCTGCCGATCCACGCGCTCAAATTGCATCAGCTGCAAATCGTGCGTGGCACGTTGCTGGCGCGCGACTGGCAACGCGATCCTGATACCGTGCCGCTGCTCGGCGAGGAAGCGTGCATCAACCTGTTGGCCGATGTCATTGAGCGTTTGTCGCCACGCATCCTGCTGCAGCGCGTGGGCAGCGAGGTGCCGCCGTCGCAAAAACTCGCCCCCGAGTGGAATGTGCGCCTGTCTGAACTGGCCCCCAGAATTTCAGCCGAGCTGGCGCGCCGGGGTAGCTGGCAGGGTTACCACTATGTGCAAGATGTATCAAAACAATAGCGGCTAGCCCTTTTAAATCAAGGGCTGTAGGCCGATTTGGCTTGTAAAAACTGCAGCGGGACGTAACGCCCTTTGCGGTGGTTGGTGGCCAGGGTCTGGTTCAGCATCACCGCGCCCAGCACCGACATGGCCACATGCTGCCAGTCCACCACGGCAAAGGATGCCAGCACAATCAGCGCATCGAGCCCCATCTGCACATGCCCCGCGCGCCAGCCCAAACGGTCTTGCAAATGCAGTGCCAGCACGTTGAACCCGCCGAGGCTGGCACGGTGGCGAAACAGCATCAGAATGCCCACACCCATCAACAGGCCGCCCATGACCGCGGTGAAAGGCAGTGACAAGACCCCCAAACTGATCAGTTTTGGCAACACATTCGCCAGAGCCGCCAGCAGCGCCACAGCCAACATCGTTTTGAGCGTGAAAGCGCCCCCCATGCGCCGCCAGGCCAGCGCGTAAAACGGCAGGTTCACCAGAATCAGCACCAGCCCAAAGTTCCAGCCTGTGGCGTAGTGGATCAACAGCGCCAGCCCGGCGGTTCCGCCGGTCAACAAACCGGCGTTGCCGAACATCACCACCCCAAAAGCCACAAACAGCGTGCCGGTCAGCAGCGCCTGCACGTCCTCATACGGGTGGTGGCGCAGCGCGGCAGGGTTGGCAAGCTTCGCCGCTGCGCTGACTTGCGGTAGCGAGCCAACCGATTCAGAGGTCATGGCCGGGCTTGGCCCGTTGGCCTGAAAAGGGTTGAGGAGCGTCATGGTGTTCAGGGGCATGGCAGATGGCAACACATCAGGAATGAACATGCATGGTAGTCAAAAATGCCTGCAGTGGGTATGCAACCTGGTGGGCATTTATCGCCATGGATGCATAATTCACGCATGAAAAACAACATAAATGACGATTATTTGCTCGACAAGTTCGATATCGCGCTTTTGACTGAGCTGCAGCAGGATGCCGGCAGCTCCCATCAGCAGTTGGGTGAACGCATTCACCTCTCGCCCTCGCAGGTCAGCCGACGCATTGCGCGGTTGCAAGCTGCCGGCATCATCCAGCGCACCGTGGCACTGCTGGACCCGGCGCGCGTCGGCCTGGGCGTGCGCGCCATCAGTTACGTGACGCTTGCGCGCCACGGCGATGACGAAGGTGTGGCGTTTGAACGCGAGATAGCCGCGTTCCCCGAGGTGCTGGAGTGTTTTGCCGTGACTGGCGAGTCAGACTACATCCTGCAGATCGTGGCGGCCAGTCTGGGCGATTTGTCAGAGTCTGTGCTGCGTCGCCTCACGCGCATCAAGGGTGTGCACAGCATCCGATCCAATATCGTGCTGCAAAGCATCAAAAGCAGCACCGAACTGCCGCTGGGACAGCTTGGGCATGAGTGATGGCTTGTTATCAATAATGTAGCTGTGACTGCGAATAAAGCATGGGCTAAAGGCACTTTTTATGCATGAGAACCTGGCTCGTCTTCCTACCAACGAAGCCGGCCAACCCGATCCAAAATTGCGCCCCCGAGACCTCACACTACCTAAAACGCAATTCAGCAAAAGGCTGTTCGCAGACTTAGGATCTGCTGAAATCCCCGCCAGTAAGCCGACACACACAGAGCACTGCAGTTCGATCGATTGAAAATGATGAAGTCGCGTCAATTCAGTTATTTTGATGACGTGGAAGGCAGCCACTTATCCAAGGCCGATGTCCATGCCGCCAGCGCCACCGTCTTGGCCAGAAAGTCATCTATCCCTATGGCTATACCTTTGATTTGGAGATAAGCACTCTTGCGGGGGTGCAGCAAATGATGAAAGTTCATTGACCAATTACTGAAAAATCAGAGCCTACAGTCGACAGCGGGTCCTGATCGAGGTGACTATGACGCTCACACAACTGTTCAATGACATAGTCTGCAAGACTTCGTAGTGCAGCGAACTGCATGGGGTCAGGATTCAAGGTGCGTTTCCATCTCTTCTTGGAAGGCTTTTGAAAGTGAAAATCGGGCGATTCAGATTGACTGCCCAAAATGCCAGGGGTGAGTTCCTCGTTCATGTATTTTGAGCCATGTTTTTAGGTTGTAGGTGACCGTTGTGAGTCATGCCGTTTTGCTGTGAAAAACGTTGTTCAACTGACAGGTTTAATTCAAAAACAGCCGTCTGCCGACTCAAGGCTGATATTGCCGACATAAATCGGTTTAATCAATCAGGTAATTCTGATGGGACATCAGAAAATCCCTACTTGGAACAAGTGTGCACCAATGCCGCGTGAAGTGTGAGTTTTCATAGCGGTGCCCTGCTCCCCGAAAGATTCTGCGATTTGCCCCCTTCTTGCGGGGTTGAACGATACTGCCTCAATGACGCGTCAAGCGAGAGAAAAAAGTCGGACACGAGTGGTCCAACTTGGCGGTAGTCACCTCTCTGGAAAACCACGATCAGCATTATGCAGCACCACCACAACTCGTGAATCTGCCGCAAAAATCTGTCATTTGATAAAACTTGTACGTATAAACCCCTAGTGTCAACGTAGATTTACACGGCTACTATCGCCATTGATATTTATCAAAACATTCGGAATTCGAATACCGAGTCCTGATACACCACGTCAGCGTCAATGCCGGAGTCAGAAGGTGAATGGATGCATACGCTTAGAACATTGAATATGAATTAATTATATTAAGGATTGCTGATATATGAACGGTCATCAAGCATTATTTGGCGGATGTGCTCCATGGCGTGAGGTAAAACTTCGGATCTCGATTAGTGAATCCATACTCAAGGTGGTTGCCATCATCGCTATATATATTAGCACTTTATTATTCACTGAAGTAGCTCAAGCCATACCCATATTTGCGCGCCAAACTCAGCAGCCTTGCGTTGCTTGCCATGTCGGTGGTCAATATCCGGAGCTGACACCTTATGGCAGATATTTCAAGTTGACTGGGTTCACGCAAGGCGATAAAAATGCCAAAACCGGCGAAGGCATCGGCTTACCGGTAGCCATGTCAGTTCAGGCGGGACGAAATACGATGCGCAACAATTTGGACAGCACAGGTGCACCAATTGACGCACGGGATGGACAAATTGCACCAGATCAAGTGAGCTTGTATACCGGGGGCAGAATATCGGATAACGTCGGGCTATTTGCTCAATTCACTTATGCTTTTGATCAGGGGAGTCGAACAGTTGGAACGCTCGGTATAGATAACACGGATCTGAGATACGTTGACCATATTTTTGATAAAAACAAGGACATCATCTGGGGCTTGTCGCTTAACAATGATCCTGGTGTGACCGATGTGTTTAATGCGATGCCCGCTTGGGTTTATCCGTACCAGGCATCGGCCTCAGGTTCTGGTACATCGCCACCAGTTCAAACAGCCTTGGAGGGGCGGTATGGCGGTGGAACAGCAGTTGGTTTGAATGCTTATGTCTATATCAACAAGTCATACTACGCAGAACTTGGTGCCTATAGAGCTGCCGCTGGACCAACTGCCGTCCTGACATATACCAATGGTCCAGGTTTCACCAATGGAACCGTTCCTTTGATTGGCATCAATCCGTACTATCGGTTTGCCTATACTACTGAATGGGGGCCTAGTAACTTGATGCTGGGCATTTTTGGAATGAATTCCAATATAGGTGATGGTACGGACAGTGGTTTGGGTACGTTTTATAGCGACCGCGGAGTTGATGCGCAGTACCAATATATCTCTGACCCTCATGTGATTTCAGCTCAACTTAGATATATTGAAGAAAAAATATCTGACACTACAGGTGCTTATTCCGGCTCGCCCAATCTGAAATCATATTATGCAAAGGCTATGTACGTCTACCGCGCGAAGTACGGTGCTGGGCTTGCCTATTGGCGCGAAGACGGTGCACATGACACACTTTACCAAAGTGGGTTGGGTGGTGGTGCTAATTATGTAGGTGTCAGCGGTTCACCCAATACCTCTATGTGGATACCATCGATATTCTGGCAACCTCTTCAGAATGTGCGTCTAACACTTTATAAAACTATATTTAATGAGTATTTAGGTAATAAAAATAACTATGATGGTCTGGGTCGAAATGCCTCTGATAATAATACGACCTATTTGTACATGTGGATGGCTTTTTAAAGACCACTCAAAGGCGAAGACTCATGAAACAAAACTACTCATTTCAAAATTTTTCGCAACGAATGACGCCTGCGCGGGGTGCTGTCTTGTGGTCAATCAGCGTGATGTTGACGATGCTCGCGGGTTGCTCCAATCTAGATCGCAGCCGCGACTGGGCGGACAGCCAGGTCTCAGGACAAGTGCTTGCCGAACAAGTCTGCTCAACCTGCCATGGCGTCAACGGGCAATCTGCTAACAGCCTGTTTCCAAAACTTGCCGGCCAGCAAAAGAATTACATCCTCGGGCAGCTTGAGGCCATCAAGGGGCGAGACCGCAACAGCGAGCACACGCGCCAGTTCATGTGGGGGCCAGCAAGGTACCTCTCTGAAAAGCAGATGGACGAATTGGCCACCTATTTTTCGCAACAGCCTCCAATGAAAGGGGTCTTGCCATCCACGCCCATTCCGCAGCGCGGGCAAGTTATCTTTCACCAGGGCGTGCCAGAGAAAGGTGTCAAGGCCTGTGCTTCGTGTCATGGGGATCGCGCAGAAGGCGACGACGAAATTCCTCGACTGGCGGGGCAGCACACCTACTATTTGAATAGCCGTGCTCGCATCGCCATGACCAAGATTGTCTCCAATCTCTCGGATGACGAAATCCAAGCGGTTTCGGCCTATCTGGAATCCATTGGCGAAGGAGGTGCCAAACCATCCACGCTGGTAGCCTCCAAAGAAAAGGTAGTTGCCGTAACGACCGGATCTGATTTTGTAGTACCCAGGGTATTTGATGCAGATGGTGATCCCAAAAACTGCCATTATTCTGTCTGGACCTATGGATGGTATTGTGGGAGTTTCTGGAGTGCATTGGGTTACCATTTAAAAAATCAATAGTTGATCATATATATTCTTTTGAAGGAGTCCATCATGAGTTCTAAACCTGTAAATAGTTCCAAACGTGTGCTTATTTTTCGTGCCGCAGCAGGAGTCGGTTTTCTGGCCGTCGGGAATACCAAATTTGCAGTTGCCGCAGAGAAGTTGAGTCCGACCGATCCCTACCCCAAGGCGATGGGCTTTAAATTGGATACAAAAGAGGTGGATCAGGTTAAATATCCACGGCATACTAATGAACAGGGCTGTCATGCCTGTCAGCTTTGGAATGGTGGTACAGCAGATTTCGGCAACTGTTCGTTCTTCAATGATGCCATCACACCTAGAACTGGTTGGTGCAAAAACTTCAAGGTAAAGAAAGCCTGACGCGATCGGTAAATTGATATACCGACTGCAGATTAACCTAAAACTTTATACAGTACTTTGGTTGATCTAGTTTAATGAATATCCAGTAAAATTGTTTAACCACTTCGTTTAGAAGAGGCCATTGCCATGGTGCGTATATTAATAGCCTGCTCATTTGCGATGGCCATAGCATTGGCGGTTTTTTTCGGTGTTTTTGAAAACCATACGATCAGTGTCCAACGTGGAAACAGAGGCACCGGGCATATTCAACTCTACACACCAAATTCTGTTCCAGCAAGTGTTGCCTTAAATTCGATACCTGTTGCAGATCCGATTGACCCGCCAGATCCAGATTTACCAACGGCAAGACAGACTTATAAGAATGTTCAGGTTTTAGACGACTTATCAGTTTTGGAATTGCCAAGATTGATGGCGGCTCTGTCCACTTGGATAGCACCAAAAGAAGGCTGTAACTATTGCCATAACCCAGCTAATTTGGCATCAGACGAGAAGTATACCAAAAGAGTTGCCCGCAGCATGCTCTTGATGACGCGCCGGATCAATACTCAATGGAAAGCCCACGTTGTTGAAACTGGAGTCACTTGCTGGACCTGCCACCGTGGTGAGGCGGTTCCTTCCGGATCGTGGTACACCCGAGCGGATTTAGGTGAAAATACTTCAATGATAGGAAACAAGGATAATGAAAACACACCTGGAATAGCCTATGTAGGCAATTCCGCCCTACCATTTGATCCGCTGACTAGGTATCTGATTGATGATAATGACATACGTGTTCAGGGTTCAGTTCCACTTGCCGGAACCAACCCTTATCCCATGAATGGAGTGCAGAAATCAGAAATGACCTATTCGATGATGATATATATATCTAAGTCATTGGGAGTCAATTGCACATATTGCCATTTCACTCGAGCTTTTGGCAGTTGGCCTGATAGTACTCCACAGCGTGCGACAGCTTGGTATGGGGTTCGGATGGTACGGGATTTAAACAAATCCTTCCTTCTCCCGGTGGCTGGCATGGTACCGAGTTATCGCTTAGGAAGTCATGGTGACGGGCCCAAGGTTGGCTGCGCGACCTGTCACAAAGGAACTTACAAGCCACTCTTTGGAAATAGTATGAAAAAGGACTACCCGGAACTTTGGCGAGCCGGTGGACCCAAAATTGACACCGGCTATGTATCTCCACCCAACGTAGCTGTTAAAAATCCCGTGGTATCTCCTGAGAAGTTAATGAGCGGACAATACTAATAACGTTTGTGGGGTATTCAGCTATTTACGGTAAGCCATTTTCCGGCAATTTTCTACGCATCTTTTACAGGCATCATGCCTACAGCGCCCGTTCTACATGGATTACATGCTATTAATTTTTAATTCTTTGCGTAGAAAACTTTTAGGGGACAGCTTATCCGTCTGCCGTGTGGGTTTCACTAACTTATTGGCGAATTGATGAGTAGTTTTCTCGCCTACTCATCCTATCGGGGCTGGAAACGATGTCGGGGAGCACCATTTTCCTCAAATGCACGCCCCGAGAACGTCATTAGTCGGTTCCTCGCTCTTCGTTTGTCATTAACGTATTCCTGAATCCGTGACCTCATAAAGCCAGTCACCGGTTTTCCCCTGAATTTTGCGAATATTTTCCAGAAACCACGTGAAGTCAGTTCCATCAGCCGCCCAAAGTCTCGTGTCCCTCCGGCA
>CAIVHU010000284.1 GCA_903905735.1 uncultured beta proteobacterium | reverse complement strand
TTCACGTTCACGCCAATTTATGCCGCGATCAATAATATTCTGCAGACGCAGCCGCTCTTGCGGGAGTAAAGTTAAAGTTGCTTTCTTTGCCAATTGAAACTCCAGATGGATTGGAGTATATATTATAAATGATATTAATGTCGGACATTGATTAATGTGTATTTATTTTACGATTACAAGCTTAGCAAGCACGAGGGAAATAGGGTTTCAACCAAAACACTAAAGGCGATGGGGTCAAGAACCCCTAACCCCGCAATCGACGCATTAATTGGGGATCTAGCCAATTCATTCGTGTGATCACCCAATTGAGCACGCACAGTGAACTTTTCCGCCTGGACCTCAGAGGACGCATGAGCAGAACAAACAATCAACCCTTCGTGATCGGTGTAGCAGGGGGCAGCGGCAGTGGCAAGTCAACGGTCACGCGGCAGGTGCTGGCGTCCATCGGGCCGGACATGGTGTCGGTGTTGTACCAGGACGACTACTACCTAGACCAGTCCCACATGTCGCCCGAGGCGCGGCGCAAAACCAATTACGACCATCCGCAGGCGTTTGACTGGCCGCTGATGGTGAAGCACCTGCAGGCGCTGCGCCGTGGCGAGTCCGTAGAGATGCCCAGCTACGACTTCACGCAGGACAACCGCGCCAGCCAGACCATTCCCATCAAGCCTGCGCCGGTGATTGTGGTGGAGGGCCTGTTTGCGCTGTTTGACGCCGAACTGCGCCAGATGATGTCGCTGAAGATTTTTGTGGACACCGCGCCAGACGTGCGTTTTATCCGCCGCCTGCAGCGCGACATGGCCGAGCGCGGCCGCAGCGCCGAGAGCGTGATCAACCAGTACATGGACACCGTGCGCCCGATGCACAAGCAGTTCATCGAGCCCACCAAGCGCTATGCCGACGTGATCCTGCCGCACGGTGCCAACGGCCCGGCGGTGGACATCATCACCACCAAGGTGCTGACGCTGATCCGCGATCTGGATCGCAGCTGAGGGTTTGGCTGCGCTGTGTGGTGCTGCTCGATACTACGTTTTCAGTAGCTGTTTGCGCTTATTGCAAAAGGGCTAGAGGCTTATTTTGTATGTAACCAGTTACCAACCCGATGTGGGTACGACCCTACCCACATCGGGTACAAAACCACGGCGCTATCCTTGCACCCATGCAAGCCCAAGACATCCTTCACTTCTGGTTCGAAGAACTGACCGCCAAGCAGCACTTTGTCAAAGATGCCACGCTGGATGAGACCATCCGCACCCGGTTTGGCACCACGCTGGAGGCGGCGGCGCGGTGCGAACTGTTGACCTGGCGTGCCACGCCCGAGGGGCGGCTGGCGGAGATCGTGGTGCTGGACCAGTTGTCGCGCAATGCTTACCGCGACACGCCGCGCGCCTTTGCGCAGGACGCGCTGGCATTGGCACTGGCGCAAGAACTGGTGGCCAGCGGGCAAGATCGCACCCTGCCCACCGCGCAGCGCGTGTTTGCCTACATGCCGTATATGCACAGCGAGTCCGCGCTGGTGCATGCGCAGGCCGTTGCGCTGTTTGCGCAGCCGGGCATGGAAGACAACCTGAACTTCGAACTGCGCCACAAAGCCATCATCGACCGCTTTGGCCGCTTCCCGCATCGCAACGCGATTTTGGGGCGCACGTCCAGCGCGCAAGAGCTGGCGTTTCTGCGCGAGCCGGGGTCAACGTTTTAGCTATTCCGCCTTTAGATGCTATTTTTTCTGTAGTTATTGAAGCTTATTGCTGAAGGGCTGGAGGCCAATTCGCCTTGCAATCAACAACCCATCGCCGACCCGCCTAGAATCCGCCAAACATCCCGCGCCAAGTTTTTGCCGGGCCTTTTCAGCTTCACCACCCCACCAGGAAACCACCATGAGCCAACTCAAACTGACCTATTTCGACATGCATGGCGGGCGCGCCGAGCCGGTTCGGCTGGCGCTGCATCTGGGCGGCGTGGCGTTTGAAGATCACCGCTTTTCCTTTGCCGAGTTTGCCGAGGTGCGCAAGACCACGCCGTTTGGCCAGGTGCCCACGCTGGAGGTGGACGGCGTATTGGTGACGCAGTGCGACGCCATCCTGCGCTACGCGGGCAAGCTGGCCAAGATGTACCCCACTGACCCGTTTCAGGCGCTGCTGTGTGATGAGGTGATGTATGTGGTGGAAGATGCCAGCGTCAAGCTCGGCCCGAGTTTTCGCCTGACGGGTGAGGCGCAGAAAGAAGCGCGTCTGGCCCTGGTGAACGGCTCCATGCCGGTGTACCTGGCCTGGCTGCAAAAGCAGTTGCTGGCGCACGGCGGCGAATACTTTGCCGACAACCGCCTGACCGTGGCTGACCTGAAGGTGTTTGTGGACGTGCGATTCCTCAACTCGGGCCGCCTGGACCATATCCCCAACGACCTGGTCGAAAAAGTCGCCCCGCTGCTCAACGTCCACATGCAGCGCATTGCCGACAACCCGGCGGTGCAGGCGTATTACGCCAAGGCTGCCGCCAGGTAAGCCGGGCGATGGCGAGTTCAACAAGTGGTTGCGGCGTGACGACGTTAAACTTTTTGCCCATCGTTCGATCACACGGACATTTGCCGGACAAAAGACGCGACCAGACCCACCCATGCTCAACCCACTCAAACACCTGCTGACCCAATTCTTCATGCCCGAGGGCAACCAGTCGCTGTTGACCGATGAGCGCTCTTTGCAGCTCGCCACGGCCGTGCTGCTGGTGGAGGTGATGCGCTCTGACGCGGAGATCACCGATGCCGAACGCGCCACCACGCTGACGGCGCTGCGCACCCGCTATGCCCTGAACGAAGACGAGTTGGCCCGGCTGATGGCGCGGGCGGAAGATACGGTCAAAGGTGCCAACGACTACTTTGCCTTCACCAGCGCGATGAACGACCATTTCACCCAGCCGCAGAAGGTTGCGCTGGTGGAAGCCATGTGGAAGGTGGCCTATGCCGACGGGCACATTGATGCCAACGAGAACCACCTGATCAGCAAGATCGCCGGCTTGCTGTACGTGACGCACGGGGAATACATCGCCGCCAAGCTGTATGCCAGGGATGCGGCGCAACTGGGTTAACCTTGCGCCCTTAACTCCGTAGGATGCCACCATGAAAAAGCTCAACATCACCATCCAGCTGGAAATGTCGGTGCCCGACGATTGGGACCTGGCCGAAACCTCTGACGGCGGTCAGGTCATCAGCCTGCCCAACGGCCAGTTTCTGGACCTGGCCATCGAGCCCCTGTTTGCCAACGACCCCGAAGAAACCTGGTCCAGCACCGAGGACGAAGACACACTTAACGACATCCTGGACATGGTGGAGTCTGAGGAAGTGACTTACACCTTCGTCACACACTAGCTTGACGTCGTGGTCGCTTTCACGCGGCCCTTGAGAAACCTCATGGCCGCCCCAAGCTGGGTAGCCTGCTGTTGCCAATAGCAGCCCTTTCCCAACTTTCAAGAAAGCCAGCATGTCTGAACTGCACCAAAAACTGCTGTGGCGCTACGCCACCAAAAAAATGAATCCCGCCAAAGCTGTGCCACAGGACAAAGTGGAACGGATTCTGGAATCCGCACGCCTGGCCCCCACTTCCAGCGGCTTGCAGCCTTACGAGATCATTGTTGTGACCAACAAGGCAATGCGCGAACAGATCAAACCCATCGCCTGGAACCAGAGCCAGATCACCGACTGCTCGCACCTGCTGGTCTTTGCCGCCTGGGACAACTACACGCCCGAGCGCATCAACGCCATGTTTGACATGACCAATGCGCAGCGCGGTGGCACCAATGAAGGCTGGGAAAACTACCGCCAGATGTTGCTGAGCACCTACCCCCCGCGCGATGCCCACACCAATTTCGAGCATGCCGCGCGCCAGGCCTACATCGGTCTGGGTGTGGCCCTGATGGCCGCCGCGTTTGAGGAAGTGGACAGCACCCCCATGGAAGGCTTTGACCCCAAGGCACTGGATGCGATCCTGAACCTGCGTGAGCGCGGTCTGGGCAGCGTCGCCCTCATGCCGCTGGGCTACCGCGAGGAAGACCAGGACTGGCTGGTGAACCTGAAAAAAGTGCGCCGCCCGCGTGAGCAGTTTGTCATTGACGTTGCGTAGGTTTGTCCGCAAGCGACTTCAGCCCCGCTGCCGAGCAGAACAAGCAGCCCATTCTGCAGACGCTGCTGCAGCTTTTGCCTGCGCAAGGGGCAGCGCCGAAGATTGCGTCTGGCGCCGGTCAGCACGCGGCCTGGTTTCCCCTCATTTGCGCGGCTGGACCTGGCTGCCAACCCGGCCTGGGGCGTGCGCAAGCGAGAGGATGTTGAGCAGGAAGCGCAACGTGTCGGCCAGCGCCTGCGTGAGCGCCACGCCATACCCGCCAGCAACCTGATCTGATCTGGTCTTTGGCGGACTGATCTGATGCTATTTTTTTCATAGCTTCCTGCGCAGGTATTTCGGGGGCTACAGGCATTTTTTGCTTTGAAATTCGGATGCACCACAGAGACTGTGGCCGCGCCAGCACACTTGCGCGAATCGTGGAATACTGCCAGCTCGCCGCCGGTATCCACCTTCAACCCCAGAGGACACATCACCATGATCAAAGTCTTTGCTCCCGTGGCCGCTGCCTTGCTGGTCAGCGCCTGCGCAGCTTACTCAAGCGGTCCCAGCGCCACCGCGAAACTGGTACCGACCAAAGGCAATGCGGTCTCGGGCACGGTCACCTTCACCCGGATGGGTGACACGGTGCGTGTCGCAGGCGAGGTCAGCGGTCTGGCACCCAATACCGAGCACGGCTTTCACATCCACGACAAGGGCGACTGCTCCAGTGGCGACGGCCTGAGTACCGGCGGCCACTTCAACCCGACCGGCACCGCACATGGTGCCTCCAGCGCCAGCGAACACCACGCCGGCGATCTGGCCAGCCTGAAGTCTGACGCCAATGGCGTCGCCAGGTTCAGCTACACCACCAGCGCCATCACGGTGGGCGAAGGCACAACAAATGTGATCGGCCGTGGCCTGATCGTGCACCGCGATGCCGATGATTTCAAAACCCAGCCGACCGGCAACTCGGGGCCGCGCCTGGCATGCGCCGTGATTACCAAGGGCTGATGGGCCGCTTGCCTGCGTCTTCATGATCCCCTGGCGGCTAACTGGCTGGGTGTCGGTGGCGATGCTGGCGTTTGCCGGCAATTCGCTGCTGTGCCGCATGGCGCTCAAACACACCGGCATCGACCCGACCAGCTTCACCCTGGTACGGCTGGTGTCCGGAGCGATCATGCTTTTGCTGGTGGTGCGACTCAACCGCGGCGTGGTGACACCCGCCAACAATGGCAACTGGTGGTCGGCGGCTGCGCTGTTTGCCTACGCGGTGTGTTTTTCGTTTGCTTATGTGAGCATGTCGGCGGCCACCGGTGCGCTGCTGCTGTTTGGCGCGGTGCAGGCCACCATGATCGGCT
Source organism: uncultured beta proteobacterium (assembly GCA_903905735.1). Taxonomy (GTDB): domain Bacteria; phylum Pseudomonadota; class Gammaproteobacteria; order Burkholderiales; family Burkholderiaceae_C; genus Rhodoferax. The sequence goes on along the minus strand of CAIVHU010000284.1, from coordinate 17,290 downwards.
ACGGCGTGGCGCGCGGCGAGCGATTGAGCCTGCCACAAGCGGCAGGGTTTGCACTGGCGCTGGCAGGGCTGGTGGTGCTGATGCTGCCCGGGCTGGCCACGCCAAGCCTGCTGGGTTCCATGTCGATGCTGACCGCGGGCGTGGCCTGGGGCGTGTATTCGCTGCGTGGCAAGCTGCTGCAAAGCCGGGGTGCCAGCAACCCGACGCTGATGACCGCTGGCAACTTCGCCCGCACCGTGCCGATGGCGCTGGGCTTGAGCCTGCTGATGGCATCGCATCTTTCGTGGGACGGTGCGGGGCTGGGCTATGCGGTGGTGTCTGGCGCGCTGGCCTCGGGCCTGGGTTACGCCATCTGGTACCAGGCGCTGCCCTCGCTCAAGGCCACCCACGCGGCCACGGTGCAGCTCAGTGTGCCGGTGATTGCCGCGCTGGGTGGCGTGGCTTTTCTGGGTGAAACCCTCACACTGCCCATGCTGCTGGCGTCCACTGCCATTCTGGGCGGCATTTCGCTGGTCATTCTGGAGAGGAAATAACGACAACCTGTCAAGTGTTTCCCTGTTTTTGACAAGGCAATGCTGGTCGCCGCACCCACTCACTGACCCGGCGGTCATACACTGGGTGCCATGTCTTCAAGCTGTTTTGATGTCTAGTCAGCAGTGGTTTTTGCTGATTGGCGCCTTGCTGCTGGTGAGGGGTTTGACAGCGACGCTGCTGCAGCGCTCCACCGTCACCTCATCCATCGTCTATCTGGCTTTCGGGCTGCTGGTGGGCCCCAGCGCACTCAATCTGTTCCATTTCAACCCGCTCAAGGAGTCGGCACTGCTGCAGGTGCTGACCGAGGTGGCGGTGCTGATCTCGCTGTTTTCCGCCGGGGTCAAGATGCCGGTGCCGTTCACGTTTGCGCGCTGGCGCGCACCGCTTTTGCTGGCCACCGTGTCGATGGCGATCACCGTGGGGCTGGTGGCGGCGTTCGCCTATTTCGTTTTGGGGATGCCGCTGGGCGCTGGGGTGCTTCTGGGGGCGATCGTGGCACCGACCGACCCGGTCCTGGCCACCGACGTGCAGGTGCGCCACCCCGGTGACCGCGACCTGCTGCGATTCACCCTGACCAGCGAGGCCGGCATGAACGACGGCAGCGCCTTTCCGTTTGTGATGCTGGGTCTGGGCCTGCTCGGGCTGCATGACCTGGGCGACATGGGCGCGCGTTGGTGGCTGGTAGAAGTGCTTTGGGCCACACTGAGCGCGGTAGTCATAGGCATCGCAGCTGGCGTGGGCCTGGCGCGGCTGGGCTGGAAGTTGCGCCGCGCGCCGCGCCAACACCAGTTGATGGACGATTTTTTGGGCCTGGGGCTGATCGGCGTGGTCTATGGCCTGTGTGTGATGGTCAACGCCTGGGGGTTTCTGGCAGTGTTTTTTGCGGCGGTGGCGCTGCGCCAGACCGAGCTGAAACTGGCCAACGCCGCGCCGCCCGCTGCCGATGGCGAGCCGCTGCCCACGGTGAGCGAAGGCGCGCTGGTGTTCAAGGAACATCTGGAGCGCCTGTCCGAGGTGCTGCTGGTGGTGCTGATCGGTGGTTCGTTGTTCGTCAATTCATGGAGCTGGTCAGCTGTGGGGCTGGCGCTGTTTCTGTTTCTGGTGGCGCGCCCGGCCAGTGTGCTCGTTGGCCTGGCGGGCAGCGGCACGCCGTGGCGCATTCAGGGGCTGACGGCCTGGTTTGGCGTGCGCGGCGTGGGTTCGCTTTATTACTTGATGTACGCCATCGAGCATGGCTTGCCCGACGATCTGGCGCTGCAGTTGGTCCAGCTCACGCTGATTGTGGTGACGATGTCAATCCTGTTACACGGCATCAGTGTCAAGCCGCTGCTGGGGATGTTCTGGCGACGTGGCAAATCACGTGAGCCCGCACCGCCCAACCTGACACCAGACATCGTCGGCAAATGAGCCAGCATCTCGATACTATAAATAACATAGCTTTCAGCACATGCTATATAAGAGGTTATAGGCTATTTTCTTATATAAGGGGCGTGAATCCCCTGTGACTTGGGGTGATGATGCTGACACCCATGTGCACCAGACGGGTGCAGACAGTAACATTGCAATGTCAGGGTAAACCCTGATCTTGATGTCATCACTACTTCAGAACACCCCATGCAAATCACCTCTTCTCCCGTTGCCACGCTGACCCTGACCGCCGCCGCTGTGCTGGCCCTGAGCGCCCCGCTGGCGCACGCGCAAGACGTACAAGTCGTGCGCATCGCCCATGCCGGCCCCACTTCGGGCGGTATTGCCCATATCGGCAAAGACACCGAAAACGGCGTGCGTATGGCCATCGACGATCTGAACGCCCAGGCGCTGGTGATTGGTGGCAAAAAAATCAAGTTTGAACTGGTCACCGAAGACGACGCGGGCGACCCGCGCCAGGCGACAGCCGTGGCACAAAAGCTGTGCGACTCCAAAGTGGCGGGCGTGATCGGGCATCTGCAGTCTGGCACCACCATTCCGGCAGCAAGCATCTACAACAAGTGCGGCATTCCCCACATCACCGCTGCCGCCACCAACCCCGACGTGACCAAACACGGCTACAACACCACTTACCGGCTGATCGCCAATGACAACGCACTGGGTGCCGCCGTGGCCTATTACGCCCATGACACGCTGAAAATCAAAACCGTGGCCGTCATCGATGACCGCACCGCCTATGGCCAGGGGCTGGCTGACGTGTTCAAGGCCACGGCCGAACAAAAGGGCATTGAGGTGCTCGCCACCGAATTCACCAACGACAAGGCCACCGATTTCACCGCCATCCTAACCAAGATCAAGAGCAAAAAGCCCGACGCGATCTTCTACGGTGGCCTCGATGCCCAGGCCGGCCCGATGCTGCGCCAGATGATGCAACTGGGCTTGCCCAACGTGAAATTCTTTGGCGGCGATGCCCTGTGCACCGAAAAGCTGCCCGAACTCTCCAGCATGTCAGCCAACCTGTCCAATGTGACCTGCGCCACCGGCGGAGCCTCGGTCGAAAAGATGCAGGGCGGGAAAGAATGGAAGAAGAAATACGACGCCCGTTTCCCCGGCCAGTTTCAGGTGTACAGCCCCTACGCCTATGACGCGACCTTCGTGCTGGTGGATGCCATGAAACGCGCCGACTCGGTCGATCCGAAGGTGTATGTGCCCTTCATCAGCAAGACCCAGTTCAAGGGCATCACCGCCAACATCGCCTTCACCCCCAAGGGCGAACTGACCACCCCGGCCGTCACGCTTTACACCTACAAGGACAAGGTGCGTGTCTCGCTGAACTGACCCCGGCTGAACCTGGCGCGGGCGGGATGCGCGCCTTAAATGCCGCCCGGTGCGAAACTTTGAGGACGCGGATAGACTGCAAGTCCTCATGCGCTTGCTCCTCGTCATCCTGATGTTGGCCCTGTTACCCCTGCGGGGCGGGGCTGCTTGCGCTTTGACGATGGACATCAGCGCTGCGGCAATGACATCAAAACAAATAGCTGCTTCCGCTTATCCAGCAATGGCTGGCGGTCACTTTGATGCTGAAAAATCAGGCCTCTCCAGCGCCTGCCCCGGGCACGCCAAAGCCTCGCACCGACCTGCCACCCACACCCACCACACGCCTGCCTGCCAGCACGGCGGCACTTGCGCGGCCTGCTTCACCCTGTTCGCAGCACCCAGCGCCCTGCACGCCAGCGGTTACCTGGCCGCGCACCCACTGCCTAGCGCCAACCCGGCACATTTCTCGAGCGTGAGTGCCAGCCCCGGGTTGCGGCCACCGATCAGTTAAACCGCTTTCTCCCAGGCCGCCGCCCTGCATCGCGGCACCTTGATCCATCCTTTTTTGATAGCTGCTTGCCCTTTATTCATATAGGCTTGAAGGCATTTTTATGACTAATCACACCACACCAAGACGCACTTTTCTCACCGCGCTGGGCAGCCTGCCGCTGCTGGCGCTGCGGCCCGCCTGGGCACAAGGCATGGGCCACGACATGCACGCCATGTCAGCCGCGCCCAAGGCGGCAGGCCCCGTGGCGCTGGCCCCGGTTAGCGCCCTGCCTGCTGGCGCGCCACTGGTTTCGCTCCAAAAGCTAGCCAACACCAGCAGCACTCCCGGCACGTTTCGCGCCACACTGACCGCCGCGCCAGTCACGCTGCCGCTGATTGCCGCCGGCCCGACCGAGTTATGGGCCTACAACGCCAGCCTGCCCGGCCCATTGATCGAGGTGTTTGAAGGTGACACGGTCGAAATCACCTTCGTCAATAACCTGCCGCAGCCCAGCACCATCCACTGGCACGGCCTGCCGGTGCCGTCTGAGCAGGACGGCAACCCGCAGGACGCGGTGGCACCCGGTGCCCGGCGGGCGTACACCTTCACGCTGCCCCCAGGCAGCGCAGGCACCTACTGGTACCACCCGCACCCGCATGGCATGACGGCCGAACAGGTGTACCGCGGGCTGGCAGGCACCTTCATCGTGCGCGCCAAGGACGACCCGTTCGCCGCTGTACCTGAGAGGCTGCTGGCGTGCTCTGACCTGAAACTGGCCGACGACGGCAGCATTGCCCCCAGCGATGCCAACGACGAGATGGACGGCCGTGAAGGCCAGTTTGCGCTGGTCAACGGCCAGCGCCAGCCGGTGCTGCGGTTTGATGCCAGCGGCCGTGAGCGCTGGCGCATCTGGAACGCCAACAGTGCGCGCTACCTGCGCCTGAGCCTCCCCGGGGCCACGCTGACGCTGGTGGGCACCGATGGCGGCCTGCTGGAGCAACCCGTGCCCGGTCTGACCGAACTGCTGCTGGCCCCGGCGCAGCGCGCCGAAGTCATCGTCGATGCGCCCACCAAGGCAGGCCGGGTGGCGCTGGTGGCTGGCGTTTATGCACGCGGCAAGATGGGCGACGCACGGCCAGACCAGCCCATCACGCTATTGCAGGTCGACTTTGCAGCGCCTCCTGCCCAGCCACCGACCGCCTTGCCCGCCAAACTGCGCGCCATCGCTGACCTGGGCGCACCGCAGGCGACCAAGCGCGTGGTGTTCTCCGAGAAGATGTCGATGGCTGGCGGCGTGCACAGCATGAAGTTTCTGGTGAACCGCAAACAGTTCGACATGGCGCGCATGGACTTCACCAGCCGCGCGGGCGAGGTGGAGCTATGGGAGATCGTCAACGAATCCGACATGGACCACCCGTTTCACATCCACGGCACGCAGTTCCAGGTGACCGAGTCCGAGATGGACGGCAAAGTCACCCCGGCACCGTACCGCGCCTGGCGCGACATCGTGAACCTGAAGTCCGGCGAAACCGTCAGGATCAAGCTGATGCAGCGTTTCAAAGGGCCGCGCATGTTCCACTGCCACATCCTGGAACACGAAAACGCCGGGATGATGGGGCAGGTGATGGTGATTTAGCTCCCCGCCACCTTCATCTTCTTGATCAGCACCGGTTGAATAGTCGCCAGTGACGCCATTGACACCGCTGCCCATCAGTTCGGTGTCAAACAGGCCGGTGCCCAGGCGTTGCAGCATCGCGTCGAGGTTGTCACTGGCAGGGGTCAGCCTTCGGAGGAAGTGCCTATCGGGCAGTGACTCCGTTCACTTCCCATCGTCCCTTCCTTTATTTTTACGGCATTTTTACAGTGCCTTGGCCACTTTCTTCCCCATTTTTACGCCCTGAAAAATATGCTTCTCCCATCGAATGGATAGGAGAACGCATATGGATATCGTGTTTTTGGCGGGTGTTGCCACGATGTGGGCGCTGACCGTCCTCATGGTGATGGGCTTTGAGCGGCTGGATCAGCCGAACAAGGGGCAATCATGATCAGCTTGGGTGTCATTTACGGCGCGGGCGCGTTCTGCGCTGCTTTGTTGCTGGTTTATCTGATTTACGCGCTCCTGCGCGCTGAGGAGTTTTGATGAGTGCATCCGCCTGGGGCCTGTTGGCTCTTTTCCTCGTGGTTTTGCTGGCTTCGGCCTGGCCGTTGGGACTCTGGTTGGCGCGTGTCGGTGCAGGCCGTTTGCCGAACTGGATGCTCAAGACGGAGGCACCGCTGTACCGTTTGGCAGGCACGGCAGCCGATCGCGCCATGAACTGGTCTCAGTACGCCCTTTCCTTGCTGGCTTTCAATGCACTTGGGGTTATTGCTGTCTATCTGCTGCAACGCTGGCAAGCCTGGTTGCCGCTCAACCCGGCGGGTATGGCCGCCGTGACGCCAGATTCGGCTTTTAACACCGCTATCAGCTTTGTCTCCAACACCAACTGGCAAGGCTACGCTGGCGAGTCCACCATGAGCTACTTGACCCAGATGCTGGCGCTGGCGGTGCAAAACTTTTTATCTGCTGCCACCGGCATCGCGGTGGCCTTGGCACTGATTCGCGGTTTTGCAGCGAAGTCCACCGGGGTGATTGGCAACTTCTGGGTAGACATCACACGCGTCACCGCCTGGGTGCTGGTGCCACTGTCGCTGGTATTTGCCGTATTTCTGGTCGGACAAGGTGTCATCCAGAACTTTGATGCCTACAACGATGTGTCAACGCTGGAACGTACCAGCTATCAAGTGCCCAAGAATGGGCCAGATGGTCAGCCCCTGAAAGATGAGAAAGGCAATCCGGTCATGGAAGACATGACTGTCGCCACACAGACCCTGGCCATGGGACCGGTGGCTTCGCAGGAAGCCATCAAGATGATTGGCACCAACGGCGGTGGCTTTTTCAACGCCAACTCGGCGCACCCCTATGAGAACCCCACAGCGTTGTCCAACTTTCTGCAGATGGTGGCCATCTTCCTGATTCCAGCCGCGCTGTGTTTTGCCTTCGGGCGTGAAGTGGGCGACATTCGCCAGGGCTGGGCTGTCCTGGCTGCGATGACAGTGATCTTTGTGGTCGCGGTTATCGCCATCACGCCAGCCGAGCAGGCGGGCAACCCGCTGCTGACACCCTTGGGCGTGGATCAGTCCAGCAGCGTGATGCAACCCGGCGGCAATATGGAAGGCAAAGAAGCGCGTTTTGGCATCAACGCCTCCACGCTGTTTGCCACCATCACCACGGCAGCCTCTTGTGGTGCGGTGAACGCGATGCATGATTCTTTCACCCCGCTGGGAGGCATGGTGCCGATTGTTCTTATGCAATTGGGCGAAGTGGTGTTTGGCGGAGTTGGCAGCGGGCTGTATGGCATGCTGATCTTTGCCATCCTGGCGGTGTTCATCGCGGGCCTGATGATTGGGCGCACGCCCGAATACCTGGGCAAAAAGATCGAGGTGCATGAGATGAAACTCACCTCCATCGCCATTCTGGTCACGCCAATACTGGTGCTGGCGGGCACCGCCATTGCCGTGATGGCAGGCGCTGGCAGAGCGGGCATTGCCAATCCTGGACCGCATGGTTTTTCGGAAATCCTCTACGCATTGAGCTCGGCAGCCAATAACAACGGCAGCGCATTTGCTGGCCTGTCTGCCAACACGCCGTTTTACAACACGCTGCTTGGCATCACGATGTGGCTGGGCCGCTTTGGGATGATCGTGCCGGTGCTGGCGATCGCTGGTGCCCTGGCGTCCAAAAAACGCCTGCCAGTGACGACTGGAACCATGCCGACCCATGGCCCGCTGTTTGTGTTTCTCCTGATCGGCACGGTGTTGCTGGTGGGTTTGTTGAACTATGTGCCAGCGCTCGCGCTGGGGCCGGTGGTTGAGCATCTGATGCTCTGGCCCTCTGTGTGAAGCACATCTTTCCGAAGAATCGAGTAACCGATATGAAAACAACCACCCTGACTCTGCTGGACCCGGCCTTGCTCAAGCCTGCAGTTTTCGCCTCATTTCGCAAACTCAGCCCTGCCGTGCAGTGGCGCAACCCGGTGATGTTTGTGGTCTATCTGGGCAGCATCGTGACGACGCTGTTGGGATTGCAAGCGCAGCAGGGCACGGGCTTCATCCTGGCCATCTCCGCCTGGCTGTGGTTCACCGTGTTGTTTGCCAACTTTGCCGAAAGCCTGGCCGAAGGGCGCAGCAAAGCCCAGGCCGCATCGCTTCGCGGCTTGAAGACCAGCACCTGGGCCAAGAAGCTCAAAGAGCCGGTGCATGGTTCCACGTGGTTGCCGGAGAAAGCAGAAAACCTGCGCAAGGGCGATGTGGTACTGGTGGATACCGATGAAATGATTCCTTTGGACGGTGAGGTGATTCAAGGAGTGGCCACAGTCGATGAGAGCGCCATCACTGGTGAATCAGCCCCCGTCGTGCGCGAGTCGGGCGGCGATTTTGGCTCGGTCACGGGTGGCACGCGGGTGCTGTCGGACTGGCTGGTGGTGCGGATCACCGTCAACCCCGGTGAATCGTTTCTGGACCGCATGATCAGCATGGTGGAAGGGGCCAAGCGCCAGAAAACTCCCAATGAAATTGCACTCACCATTTTGCTGGTGGCCCTGACCATCGTGTTTCTGGTGGTCACGGTCACGCTGCTGCCGTTCTCCATTTTCAGTGTCGATGCGACGGGCTCCGGCACGGTGGTCAGCATCACCGCGCTGATCGCCTTGCTGGTCTGTTTGATCCCGACCACCATCGGTGGTCTGTTGTCAGCGGTGGGTGTGGCGGGCATGAGCCGCCTGATGCAGGCCAATGTGATCGCAACATCAGGCCGGGCCGTGGAGGCAGCAGGCGATGTGGATGTGCTGCTGCTGGACAAGACTGGCACCATCACGCACGGTAACCGCCAGGCATCGGCCTTTCTGCCAGCACCTGGCATTTCCGAGGTTCAACTCGCCAACTGTGCCACGCAATCGTCCATGGCAGACGAGACCCCCGAGGGACGCAGCATTGCCACGCTGGCGCAGCGCGTGGGGACCAGCGAGCACCTGATCGGTGACCTGCTGGAAGTGCCCTTTACCGCGCAAACCCGCATGAGCGGCATGGACGTGAAAAATCTCGATGGCAGCACCCGCCCTTTGCGCAAAGGGGCGGTGGATGCCATTCGCAAACACGTGGAAGCCCTGGGTGGCAGCGTGCCCGCCGGAGTGGTGCGGGCGTCTGATGAGGTGTCACGGCGCGGCAGCACGCCGCTGGCGGTATCAGATGGCAAGCAGGTGCTGGGCATTGTGGAGCTCAAAGACATTGTCAAGACCGGCATCAAAGAGCGTTTTGGCGAATTGCGCCGCATGGGCATCAAAACGGTGATGATCACCGGCGACAACAAACTCACGGCCGCAGCCATCGCTGCCGAAGCCGGTGTGGACGACTTCTTGGCCGAAGCCACCCCGGAGGACAAACTCAAACTGATCCGCCAGTACCAGTCAGAAGGTCGTCTGGTGGCCATGACCGGCGACGGTACCAACGATGCACCGGCCCTGGCGCAGGCCGATGTGGCGGTGGCCATGAACAGCGGCACCCAGGCCGCCAAGGAAGCGGGCAACATGGTGGACTTGGACTCCAATCCCACCAAACTGTTGGAGATCGTGGAAACCGGCAAGGCGCTGCTAATGACTCGCGGCTCGCTCACCACGTTCTCGATTGCCAACGACGTGGCCAAGTACTTTGCCATCATCCCGGCCATCTTTGTATCGACCTACCCGCAGTTGGGTGCCTTGAACGTGATGCAGTTGGGTAGCCCGAATTCGGCGATTTTGTCGGCGGTGATTTTTAACGCCTTGATCATCATGTTTTTGATTCCGCTGGCCCTCAAGGGTGTGAAATACCGCCCGGTTGGTGCTGCTGCGCTGTTGCGCCGCAACATGGCTATTTATGGGCTGGGGGGTTTGGTGGTGCCGTTTGTAGGCATCAAACTCATCGACATGCTGCTGGTGGCGCTGCACATGGCCTAGTGCCTCACGCCCACAGCCAACCCACAGGAAATATCATGAAAAACATCCTTCGGCCCGCATTGGTACTTCTCCTGGTGCTCACTTTTTTGACAGGCATCGTTTACCCGCTGGTGGTCACCGGCCTGGCCCAAACCCTGTTCCCGTTCCAGGCGCACGGCAGCCCGATCCTGCGCGATGGCAAGGCAGTGGGCTCGACGTTGATCGGGCAGAGCTTCACCGACCCGGGCCATTTTTGGGGTCGCCCGTCCGCCACCGGCCCCATGGCCAACAATGCAGCGGCGTCTGGCGGCTCCAACCTGGGTCCCATGAATCCGGCTCTGATAGATGCCGTGAAAGCCCGTGTGGCGGACCTTCACGCAGCAGACCCATCCAACACTGCAACTGTTCCGGTTGACCTGGTCACGGCTTCTGCAAGTGGGCTTGATCCCCACATCAGCTTGGCTGCGGCACATTATCAGTTGGGCCGCGTCGCCATGGCACGCAAGCTGTCCACCCGAACGGTCCAGGGGCTGATCGACGAGGCCACGCAGCGCCCTCTGCTCGGGCTGTTGGGTGAACCCGTGGTGAATGTGCTGCAACTGAATCTGGCGCTTGATGCACACTCAGGTCATGGCCAGCTCAACTGATTCCAGACCCGATCCCGACGCGCTTCTGGCGCAGTTGCGAGAGGACGACCTGGCGGTATTGCGCGGCAAGCTTCGCATCTATTTCGGAGCCAGTGCCGGTGTCGGCAAAACCTACGCCATGCTCAGTGCGGCCCAGAGTGCGCAGCAAGCTGGGAAAAATGTCTTGGTGGGTGTCGTGGAAACCCATGGGCGCATTGAAACCATGGCTTTGCAGAGTGACCTCAAACTCCTTCCCCTGCGCAAGGTGCCGCACCGGGGCCAGGTTCTGCTGGAGTTGGACATTGACGCGGCTTTGGCCGCAAAACCCGACATCCTGCTGGTCGATGAACTGGCACATACCAATGCGCCCGGTTCCCGGCATCCGAAGCGCTGGCAAGACGTACAGGAGGTCCTGGATGCGGGCATTGATGTCTGGTCGGCGCTTAACGTCCAGCACCTGGAGAGCTTGAACGGTACTGTGGGTGCCATCACCGGCGTGCGTGTCAATGAGACCGTGCCCGATACGGTGCTGGATGGCGCGGATGAAATCGTGCTGGTGGATGTCACCGCCGATGAATTGCTGGCCAGGCTGAAAGCAGGCAAGGTCTATATTCCCCAACAGGCCGCGCGGGCCAGCCAGAATTTTTTTCGCAAGGGCAATCTGATTGCACTGCGGGAAATTGCGCTGCGCCGCACCGCCGAACACGTGGGTGACGATGTGCGCACCTACCGCACCCAGCACACGCAAAAAACCCTGACCAGCCACGCCAGCGGCACACCAGCGTGGAACACCTCGGGCGCGATGCTGGTGTGTGTGGGGCCGCAAGAAGGTGCCGAGCATGCCGTGCGCAGCGCGGCGCGCCTGGCTGGCCAGCTCAATGTACGCTGGCACGCAGCCTATGTGGAAACCCCTGCCCTGCAACGCCGCCCGGCATCAGAACGCGACAGAACCCTGACGGTACTCAAGCTGGCAGAAGAACTGGGTGCCAGCACCGCCGTGCTGACCGGCGATGATGTGGCGCAGGCGTTGATGTCGCAAGCGCAGACCTTGAACTGCGCAACCTTGGTCATTGGACGACCAGACAAAACGCGTTGGAGTCTCTTGCGCCGGATGTTCCGGCCAACAATCACCCGACAGTTGGCCACATTGGCCCCGACCATAGACTTGGTGGAGGTTGGTGCTTCTGAAAGCGTCCGCAGACTGCCTTCAGCACTCCCGAGACAGGTGCACGACGATGCTGAAGAAAGCGCATGGACTGAGGATTGGCCGCGATACGCGTGGGCAGCGGGCGCATGCCTGCTCGTTACGATGGCGGCCTTTCCGCTGGCGTACCTGTTTGACCTGGCCAACATCGTCATGTTATTTTTGTTGTGTGTGGTGCTGGTTGCAGTCAAGCTTGGTCGTGGCCCGTCGATGCTGGCAGCAATGCTGTCAGTGGCCGCGTTTGATTTTTTCTTTGTACAGCCCCGATTTTCTTTTGCGGTGAGCGACGTGCAGTACCTGCTGACCTTTGCCGTCATGCTGTCGGTCGGCCTGCTGATTGGCCAGTTGACGGCCAACCTGCGTTTCTCTGCCCAGGTGTCAGCGACCCGTGAACGGCGCGCTCAGGCGCTCTTTGAGTTGACGCGTGACTTGTCCGGTGCACTGCTCGCATCGCAAGTCGTCGAAAGCGCAGAGACCTTGGTGCGTCGTACTTTTGGCGGTGATGCGCGGGTGCTCTTGCCAGATGCCAACGACCAACTGAGTTTTGGCACCAATTTACCCGAATCGCTGGACACCAGTGTGGCCGACTGGGCGTTCCGCAATGGACAACGCGCTGGCGTTGCAACGGCCACCCTGCCAGGCAGCGCATGGCATTTTGTGCCCTTGCAAGCACCCATGCGGATTCGAGGCGTGCTAGCCTTGCATCCGGCCAAGCCCCGCTGGCTGTTGATTCCCGAGCAGATACAGCAGCTCGAAACGCTGGCCCGACAGATTGCCATCGCGCTGGAGCGGGTGCACTACGTGGATGTGGCGCAGGCAGCTGTGGTGCAGATGGAGTCCGAGAGGCTGCGCAACACTTTGCTGGCCGCCATGTCACACGACATCCGCACGCCATTGACTGCCTTGGTGGGGCAAGCAGAATTCCTGGCTGCATCAGCGCCCTTGACACCCGACCAACTCGCTTCCGCCCAGACCATCGGCCAGGAAGCGCGCGAACTGAGCACTTTGGTCACCAACATGCTGGAAATGGCCCGTCTGGAAAGTGGCCAGGTCGAGTTGCGCAAAGACTGGCAATCGGTGGAGGAAGTGGTCGGCAGCGCCATCCGTTCATCACGCCATGCACTGGGCAATCTGGCGGTGCGAACAGAGCTACCTGATGACTTGCCTTTGGTGGAGTTTGATGCCGGCTTGATTGAACGGGTGTTGGTCAACCTGTTGGAAAACGCAGCCAAGTACGGCGTGAACACACCCCCAGCCCATCCTGCCATCGTTGTCACTGCCAGCATCACCGCAAGCACGCTGGTGATGACCGTGCGTGATTTCGGTCCCGGCCTGCCCCACCATGTCAAAGGCAAAGAGGACGACCTGTTTGCCAAATTCACGCGAGGGAACAATGAGTCCTCGACCCGAGGGGTCGGCTTGGGACTGGCCATCTGCAAAGCGATCATCGATGCCCACCGTGGCAAGATCGTGGCCGCGCAAGCCGCCGGCGCAGGTGCCGAGTTCACTTTCACGTTGCCCAGAAATCCACCACCTGAGGTGTCATGACTCAACCCGTCGCCATCCTGATCGAAGACGAAGTTCAAATCCGCCGCTTTGTGCGTTCGGCTTTGGAAGCTGAGGGTTGGCATGTGTTTGAGGCGGAAACCGCCCAACGTGGTCTGGCAGATGCAGGCACCCGAAAGCCTGATTTGCTGATTGTTGACCTGGGCCTGCCAGATGGTGATGGCATTGATGTGATCCGGGACGTGCGCGGCTGGTCCAACGTTCCCATCATTGTGTTGTCGGCCCGCACCAGCGAGGCCGACAAGATCGCCGCCCTGGATGCGGGTGCCGATGACTATCTGGCCAAGCCTTTTGGTCTGGGTGAACTGATGGCGCGGGTACGGGCCAACCTGCGCCGACCCAGAACGGTGTCAACAGAATCGCCGCACGACCCCGCCTCGCAGACCGACACGGTCTTCAGATTTGGTGATGTTGAAGTCCATCGGGCGGAACGCATCGTGCGCCGCGGCGGGGTCGAGGTCCATCTGACACCCATCGAGTACCGCTTGCTGGCTGTTCTGGTGACGAATGTGGGGCGGGTGATCACCCACAAACAGTTGCTTCGCGATGTGTGGGGCCCGTGCCACTCAGAGCAGAGTCACTACTTGCGGATCTACATGGGCCATCTCAGGCAAAAACTGGAGGTTGACCCGGCACAACCGCAGCACCTGCTGACCGAAACGGGCGTGGGCTACCGGTTGCTCTCAGATGCGTAGGTGAAGGCGAGCAATACGACGCAGCCAAGATGGGTACTCAGCTCCCCGCCACCTTCATCTTTTTGATCAGCACCGAGCCAATGGTTTTGGCTCCCTGGTTGTAGGTGTCGGCCCCCACAGCCACGATGTCCTTGAACATGGTTTTCATGTTGCCCGCGATGGTGATTTCTTCAACCGGAAAGGCGATGCGGCCGTTTTCCACCCAGAAACCGCTGGCACCGCGCGAATAGTCGCCAGTCACGCCGTTGACGCCGCTGCCCATCAGTTCGGTGACAAACAGGCCGGTGCCCAGGCGATGCAGCATCGCGTCCAGGTTGTCACCAGCGCGGGTCAGGCGCGAGGTCAACCTCAAATTGTGCGAGCCACCGGCGTTGCCGGTGGTCTTCATGCCCAGTTTGCGTGCCGAGTAGCTGCCCAAAAAGTATCCCTGCACCTTGCCGGCTTCGACCACGCTGCGCGCTTGCACACGCACACCTTCGTCATCAAAAGGCGAGCTGCCTTTGCCGCGTTTGACAAACGGATCTTCCAAGATATCGATGTGCTTGGGGAACACCTGCTTGCCCAGCGAGTTGAGCAAAAAAGAGCTCTTGCGGTAGAGCGAGCCGCCGCTCACCGCCTGCACAAAACTGCCCAGCAGGCCAGCAGCCAGGGTCGATTCAAACAACACCGGGCATTCGTTGGTGGCAATTTTGCGGGCGTTGAGGCGGCTGAGCGCCCGTTCGGCGGCGTAACGGCCAATCACCTCGGGCGCGGCCAGGTCGGTTGCGTCGCGCTGCGAGCTGTACCAGTAGTCGCGCTGCATGTTTTTGCCCTTGCCCGCAATCGGCGACACCGACACCGAATGGCGCGAACTGGCGTAACCGCCGCGAAACCCGTGGGTGTGGACGCTGAAAAAGTGCGACTGCTGGGCCGACACACCCGCGCCTTCGCTGTTGGTGATGCGTTTATCCAGACTCAGCGCCGCATTTTCAGTCTGCAAGGCCAGAAGTGCTGCCTGCTCGCTGTTGATGCTCCAGGGGAAAAACAGCTCCAGATCGGTGCGCTGCTCTTTGGGCCGGGCAATGTCGGCCTCGTCGGGTAGCGCAGCAAACGGGTCTTCAGCGGTGAAGCGGGCAATGTCAAACGCCGCCTGCACGGTTTGCTCAATCGCTTGTTGCGAAAAGTCTGAGGTGCTGGCGTTGCCGCGGCGCTGGCCCAGGTGCACGGTGATGCCCAGGGATTTGTCGCGGTTGCGTTCGACGTTTTCTAGCTCGCCTTTGCGCACCGACACGCTCAGGCCGCAGCCCTCGGAGGCGTTGGCGGCAGCGTCGGTGGCACCGATTTTTTTGGCGTGGCGCATGGCGCTATCGACCAGATCTTCAAAAAAAGTGCGGCTGTAGGCAAAGCCGGTGTCGGCTGGTGGGGTGGATTTGGGGTGTTTCATAGCGGCGGCTATGATACTTGGCTATGTCAAGAAAACTGAAAAAAGGCTATTTTGTGCGCGGCGAGTTTGTCGCCGAGGGCAGCGAGCGCGATATCGAGCTCAAAGCCGAGCTCAAAGGTACCGACGACCAGAGCCGCACCGACCTCAAGCGCGAAAGCACCGAGCTGCAAAAGCTCGGTGAGGCACTGCTCACCCTGCGCGTCGATCTGCTGGAGCGCCTGCCTTTGAGCGACAAGTTCAAGGACGCGATTGCCGAGGCCAAACGCATCACCAACTTTGAGGGCAAGCGCCGTCAGATGCAATACATCGGCAAGATGATGCGCAAGCTCGAAGCGGCTGAGGTGGAACAGGTGCGCGCTGCGCTCGACGAGCAGGCCAACGGCTCAGCCGCCGACAACTTGGCGCTGCACCAGGCCGAAGTCTGGCGCGACCGGCTGATCTCGCAGGACGATGCCGCTGGCCAGTGGATTGAACAGTACCCCAGCACCGACACCCAGCAACTGCGCGCGCTGATTCGCCAGGCTCGCAAAGACGCGGTGCCCGAGAAACCCGGCGCCTTCCCTCGCCATGGGCGCGCTTACCGCGAGATTTTCCAATTGGTGCGCGAGGCGCTGAGCGCTATCCCCGAGCCCGATGCCTCCATCCACCCAAGTACCTTCAGCCCCGCCAAAGAAGCGTCCTGACCATGAGCAACCCGTACCCACCCATCAAGATCGGCATCGTCTCCATCAGCGACCGCGCTTCCAGCGGCATCTATGAAGACAAGGGCCTGCCAGCCCTGCAAGGCTGGCTGGAGCGCGCGCTCAAGAACCCGCTGCAGTTTGAGCCGCGCCTGATTCCCGACGAGTTGGCCACGATTCAAGCCACGCTGATCGAGTTGGTCGATGCCGGCTGTGCCTTGGTGCTGACCACCGGCGGCACCGGTCCGGCCCTGCGCGACGTGACACCCGAAGCCACGCTGGCGGTGGCGCACAAGGTGATGCCAGGTTTTGGCGAGCAGATGCGCCAGGTGAGTCTGGCGTTTGTACCGACCGCGATTCTGTCGCGCCAGGTGGCGGTAATCCGTGACCAGACGCTCATCATCAACCTGCCCGGCCAGCCCAAGGCGATTGCCGAAACGCTCGAAGGGTTGAAAGACGCTGACGGCAGATCCTTGGTGAACGGCATCTTTGCCGCCGTGCCCTACTGCATCGATTTGATCGGCGGGCCATATCTGGAAGCCGACCCCGCCGTGTGCAAGGCGTTCAGGCCCAAAACCGCCATTCGCACGTTTTTATAAGAAAAATGGCCTCCAGCCCTTATGGAACAAGGGCGGGTAGCTCCTATAAGCATAGTCGTTGAATTGCTGTCACAAACCATCAACTTGACTCATCACCATGCCGATTTACCGCTGCAACAAGTGTGGCTTCATCGCTGAAACCGTCCCCATGCTGTCTGGCAGCAAAATCCCTTGCGCACGCTGCGCCCACCCCAGCACCGTCTATGAAACGGTTTTTTTTGCCGAGAAGCTGGCTGAACGCTACTTTGCCGCCTTGCGTGAGATTGAGGCGCTGAAAGCTGGCGACAAGCCTGCGCCGGCCACAGCGCCAACAGCCCTCGCACATCAGGACAGAGCGTCAGCCGATGCCACTGGTTCAGCAGCAAAGCCTGCCGTTACCCCAACCGCGATTGCCCTGGACCGGCTTAACCTGCACAACACCGCTGACCTGGCCACGCCTGAGCAGCATCAGCCGCTCAAGGCATGGTTTGAGTCCCGCCAGATCGAGGCGCGGTTCGACTACAGCACGGTCGATACCACCGGCTTTTTTGACGATGCAGCGCGCGCCCTGGGTGACAACTTTGCGCTGTTTGGCGAGTTGCTGGACCGCATCCGCTGGGCCTACCGCAACAGCCACAGCAATGTGAACCTGGAGCTGGCCAACTTGAGCCAGAAAGATGCGCTGGCGCTCAACACCCTGTGCCGCCAGTTCTACAGCCACACGCTATTTGCCCGCTACCA
>CAIVHU010000283.1 GCA_903905735.1 uncultured beta proteobacterium | reverse complement strand
TGCCGCCTCTCTCTGGCCACGTTGGATCGATACCAAGCCCGCCCGAAAGATTTCCGACAGGTAGGTTCCTTCGAACAGGGCCAACGCCAGTACGGCTGACTCAAACCGACCCAAACCGACAAAAGGGCCAACTACGAAGTAGATTAAATATATCTGGACCAGCAGGGGCGTATTGCGGACTGCTTCCAAGTATCCGCGGCTCAGCAAACGGCCCATCACGGAGTCGGAAAGAGTCATGGCCGTTGTGATGACTCCGAAGGCCACGGCGGCAAGGAAGCTGACCGCAGAAACCTGAATTGTGAAGGCCAAACCTTCGACCAGGGGTGCCGGGATTACTCGGCCTTCTTCAACTAGGAACAGGAACGATGGGACTCGATACCATTGCCAGTTGTACCCCAGGTGCTGGCCAGACAGTACCAACAGCCATCCTGCACCGACGATTAGCCCCGCAAAAAGAATGATGTCCCTCCATATGGCGCGAGTGGCCATCAAGGACAAACCTCTATCCTTGAAAGAAAGCCCGGCCTGCCTAATCGTCATGCGGAGAGAATCCAGAAGTAACAAGGGAAATTTAGACATCAGTCAACTAGACGGAGAACCCGGCTGGTTTGCGGCGAAGAGCGGAGAATATCAAGCGACTCTGCCTAGCTTCGCGATGCCGCTAGGCACAGAATCGACATCGTTTTTTGAAACGAAAGGGCCCGCGCCAACTTCCTTCGCCTTGCTGAGTAGTTGCCTGTAGACGTTGAGTGGCTGAAAGCTAATAAAACTATTCATACGAATGACCGATGATGTGTGTGATGTAATCTCTTCGCAATTATTGAGATATTTATGGATCACGGGAAATAAGCATTTCTTCTATGTATATTTGCTTCTTGCGTTATTGGAACGACCAGACCCGTAGTGTCTTGGCACCTCGTCCGATCCGATATTTCCGCGAGAAATTCAGAGTTGTCGCGATGGCCACTATGTGGTTCGCATTTGACAGGCCGCAATGACGGCTAAGGATGGTGACGCGCAGCGCGATTTGCCTAACACGCGTGGCAAAGAGGACTCAGCAATAACAGGTATTGGATTCCAACTATGTTTCGCCAATCATCAAACTGTGTCTGCGTAGCCAACCTTCCGCATGGTGAGTAAATCGGAACGCGCGCTCACCACCCCAAGCGTAATTCGCGTCGCTTGAGAGCGGCATGTCAACACATGATGTCTAAGACTACTCATTCGAATCTTAGGGGTTCGTCTGTCAAATTGAAAGTGCCTCCCTCATCACCATTGTGTATTGGACTAGCCGATCAGTCTCCTCGCGGTGAGTGCACGCGTATTTCCTTTCCCATTTCGTCATGGAGGTTTCGTCTTGCGGTTGATGTATGGCGTGCATGGATGTCCTCTTTCGCTGGGACTTGCGGCGAACATCTCAAGTCTGCAAGGAAACTGCTTCAGCGCTGTCGTAAACCGGGAATTCAGCTTCCACCCACTCATCTCCGATCAGCTCTGGCTCAGCATAGTTTTCCAAAGCTGCGTAGTGGGTCGCTATATCTTCTTGCAGCAACCTGGCTGCCAGGCCGCGTGCCAGATGTTGCGCGCTTTCGCTGACCTGTGGAATGTCTCCGGCACCGGCGCCTTGCGACAAGGCAGAGGCATAGGAATAACAATGTATGCGGTCCAGCCCCGGGCAGACGCCAGGAGTTTTTTCCTGAAATTCGGACAGCGGCCCGAGGTCGGGTGAACCTGCGAGCTCGGCATCTTCTTGTCCCGGCGCTGGCGTAAAGCGGTCTTGCCAAGCGCGCACGTGCGGCGCAAACGCGGAAAACTCGGGACGTCGCGACCAGTCGATTCTGAACCCTGTGCTGAAGATCAGGAAATCGGCGGCCAGCGGTCCTTTGCCGGTTTCCACCAGCAGTACCCCATCCGGGCGCTGAGTCACCGAATGCACCGGCGTGTTCAGGTGGAAATGGGCGTTTTCAAACGCTGACACCCGCAGCGTGCTGCCGTGTGGTGGCGGCACTTGCTGCTGGTTGACATAGTGGCGAATGCGCCATTTCCAGTCGTCCGGCAAGTCTCTAAAACCATGAACCATGCCGGGATAGCCAACCCCCTTGCTTTTGTTGATACGCGGCAGGTCTGGGCGGCGAACCAGGATGTCTACCCGGGCCGCGCCGGATTCAAGTGCCGTAGCGGCGACGTCCATCGCTGAAGCGCCGCCACCTATGACCGCGACCCGCAAGTTGCGCAGCTTGGCGCCACTCCAGACTTCACCGGAATGCACCCAACGCTCACGCGGAATGCTGGCGGCCCAGGATGGAACCCAGGCTGCGCCCAGTCCATCACGGCCATTGGCCAAAACGACGTGGCGCGCAAATACCCGGTAGGTGGCGCCGTCACGGGTTTCATCGGCCAGTTCCAGTTCAACCAAGCCGTCGGCGCGCGGTTTCACGGCAAGAACATGCTGCAGATTGCGCACATCCAGGGACAGCACTTTGCGGTACCAGCGTAGGTACTGCGCCCATTGCACTGGCGTGATCTTGTCGAGTGCTTCCCATTCAGCAGTGCCGAACTCAGCTTCAAACCAGGCCCGGAAGGTCAGGGACGAGATGCCGAGAGCGGGACCTGTCAAATCCTTAGGGGACCGCAGCGTTAGCATGCGGGCGGTTGTGACCCATGGCCCTTCAAACCCTTCAGGTGAACGGTCAAACATGCGTGCCTGGACTCCCATGTGGGTGAGCGACGCAGCAAGCGCGAGTCCCGACATGCCGCCGCCAATGATGGCGACGTCCAGGATCTCTTGACCAGCATGGGTGCCTGAAGGTACCCAGCGTTTGGCAGGCAGACAGAGCCGCTGCAAATCTTGTTGCAGGCGAGCCTCCAGAAGAGTCAAACCGGCGCCTGAAGTTGTGTTGTCGATGGGGTTGGTCATGATGATGGTTTCCGAGAGTTGATGTTGATTGACTCTGTTGCTGAGTCGCCCTAGTGCGACTGAAGCAGTGAGGGATGTCATGCTGGGTTGTGTTGAACAAAGCCCTGTAGCCGCTTGGCAGTAGCCTCAGGTCCGCACCCGCAGGCCTGCCTCCACTTTGTCGGCCGTCTTTGTAACGATGTAGGCGATCACCATGTAGAACATGACGGTGATCAGGAAGGCCTCAAGGTAGTAGAAATTGAGTGCGGCAGTTAACTGGGACTGCGAAAAGATGTCGATCACCTCAATGGCGAATCCTAAGGACAGCGCTTTCATGATGACCATGAACGAGTTGGCAAGGTCTGGGATCGCCGCGACGACTGCCTGGGGGAACAGGATTCGCCGGAACAGTTGGCTGTCTTTGTACCCCAGGGAACGAGCCGCGTCTGCCTGACCGGTGTCAAAGGAGTTCAGCGCGCCCTTGGCCACTTCTGCCTGGAACGCCGCCACGCAGGCAGTCAAGGCGACGATCAGGGTGACCCAGTTTGGTATCACGTGCGCGTTGAAATCCACACCTATCAGCGACGCCAGGAATCCGAGAAACGGGGTCATACCGTAATAGGCGAGGAAGATGACGATCACCATCGGAATGCCCTTGAAGGCAACCTTGTACGTCACCACAAGTTCGCGCAGCACCGGTATCCGACGGTATTCGATGAGCGCAAACAGACTGCCGATGAGCGTCGAGAAGACGAAGATCATCAGCGCCATTGAAAGCGTTGCGGGCACAGCACCCAGGATGCTCCAGAAGTCAGAAAGCAAGATGTCGAGCTCAAACATGGATGGACTGCCCTCTCTGCAAGGCGTTCGCCAAAAACGTTGTCTTGACCGGCACCGTCTTGGCTCCGCACTTGGAGGATCGGAGCTCGAAGAAGCGAACGATGAGCCAAGCCACCAGACACAATGCCGAATAGATGACCGCCAGCACCAGATAGGTTTCGAACTGGTACTGGTTGTAGTCCCGCTCCATGATCAGGTGTGCGGTTGCCATCACGTCGGCTGCCCCGATGTACATGACCAAGGCCACGTTGTGGATCAGATAGATGATGGAATTTCCATAGCCGGGCAGGGCAATGTGCACGGCCTGTGGGCCGACGATGCGGGTCAGCTTGTGCCAGAAGCTGTATCCCAGGCTGTCTGCTGCGTCATGCTGTCCACGATCAACTGCCAGGTAGGCGGGCCGCATGACCTCTGACAGATAGCCAGCGTGGTAGAAACTCAGTCCAATCATCGCGGCAACTGTTGCCGAGAAAAAATCCGGGACGCCGAAAAGACCTCCCAACAAGGGCAGCCCGTAGAACGCGACGAATAACTGAAGGACGACGGGAACACTTCGGGCATAGGATACATAGAGGTCTACCAGTTGGCCGATCACCAACACTCTGCGAACCCGCAATGTTGTCACCACCAAAGCCAGGCAGAAGCCGGCGATGAGGGCTACAAACAGGATCGCGAGTGTCAGCGGTAAGGCCGAGAGCAGCTCGGAAATCATCGTAGAAAGCGTCACTTTGAGACACTCCTTTTGGCGGCTTCCGCATTGACTTTTGCCACGCAACAGATCAATGCGGGAGGACTCCGCTACTTGATATAGCTGACGATGTTCTCGCCGAACCATTTCTGCGAGAGCTTGGCCAAGGTGCCGTCGTTCTTCAACTCTTTGAGAACCTTGTTCACATCGTCAAGCAGGGCCTTGTTTTCGTCTGACCGGTGAATCAGGAGATAGGTGTTGTCGATGGAGACGGGTTCGCTCGCTTTGATAGCGAGTTTCTGGCTGTCTATGACTGTCTGCTCTCCCAAATTCGAAGGAAGAACCAGCGCGTCATACTTGCCGTTCTGGACTTCCTTCAAGCGATCCGGGTACGGAACGCCTGCGCTCGATGCCGTGACGTCGATCTTGTAGCCCGGATTCTCTTCTTGCCATTTGGTGATGAACCGGTAGATTCCCCCACCGGCCGAAACCGGTACGATCTTCTTGCCGACCAGATCTTTCAGTCCGGCAATGTTGCTGTCCTTGCGGGTGTAAATCTTGGTCAAGCTGGCACCCACGGGGTTGTCAGGAATCAGGAACTGTTTGGCACGTGCGGGCGCCTTGAAATAGCCACCCGATGCAATTTGATATTTGCCAGTGGCCAAGCCAGTCTCTTGCGCGATGTCTGAGGCGCCTTCCAGTTCGAACTTGTACTGTGGAAGCTTGGCGTTGATCGCTCTCAGAACGTCGGGCTCATAACCTTGCGGCTCGGTGCCGATTGCGCCCCATGACAGCGGCTTGGATTCGGCAGCGGTTGCGATCTTGATCGTCCGCACAGAACCGCCAGAGGTCTGGGCGTAGCTGGCGCCGACAGCTGAAAAGGCAATGACCACGCCGCCAATGAAGGCTTGGCCGAGCCGACGGCGTGAAGTTGATTTGATGGTGTGCATTTCTCGGTATCCTTTTAGAAAGGTAACTACTCAGCACCCAATAAGGGCCAATTCATCTTCGCTATGAAATAGTCAGCGATAATGGATCTTGATGCGAAACCTGCCCGACCTCAGCCAACTCAGCCACGCGCAAAAGGATGAGCTGATCCGGATGTTGTGGC
>CAIVHU010000282.1 GCA_903905735.1 uncultured beta proteobacterium | reverse complement strand
GAACTGCAGCTCAATTCACCCGTACAGGCCGAAACCTATCTGAGCAAAGTGCTGCAAGCCGCGCCCGGCCTGCCTCTGGCCAGGCGCCTGCTGGTGATGACCTATCTGCGTTCGGGCCAGCCCGCCAAGGCCATGGACACCATGCAGCCGGGACTGACGGGTGACCATGTGGACCCGGCCCTGTATGCCGTGGCTGGCGAGGTCTATTTGCAAAACAACGACGCGAAGAACGCCGAAGAATATTTTGCCAAGGCCACGCAGCAAGACCCCAAGAACGCCAGAAACCGCACCTCCCTGGCCTTGACCCACATGATCAGCGGGCAGGTGGACTCGGCCTTTGGCGAGTTGGAAAACATTGCCGCGTCTGATCCAGGCATCACCGCAGACCTGGCCCTGATCAGTGCGCACCTGCGGCGTCAGGAGTTCGACAAGGCACTCAAAGCCATCGACGGCCTGGAAAAAAAGCAGCCTGACAAACCCCTGGCTGCCAACCTGCGCGGGCGGGTGCTGCTGGCCAAGCGCGATGTGGCTGGTGCCCGCAAGAGTTTTGAGCGCGCGGTGCAGATCGACCCCATGTTCTTCCCGGCCGTGGCCAGCCTGGCTGGGCTGGACCTGGCCGACAAGAAGCCTCAGGATGCCAAGGCTCGCTTTGACGCCATCCTGGCCAAAGACCCTAGAAATGCCCAGGCCCTGCTGGCGCAAGCGGAGCTGGCTGCCAGAACCGGCGCGCCCAAGGAAGAGGTTGCCAAACTGATCGGCAATGCCGTGTCGGCCCACCCCACGGATGTCGCACCGCGCCTGCTGCTGATTGATTTTTATCTGCGAGACAAGAACGCCAAGCAGGCTCTGTCAACGGCGCAGGACGCGGTTGCCACCAATCCTGACAGCCCCGAACTGCTGGACGCGCTGGGCCGCGCCCAGCAGGCATCCGGCGATTTAAATCAAGCCATGGCCAGCTACAACAAGTTGGCAGGCATGCAACCCCTGTCACCCATGCCCTACCTGCGGCTTGCCGATGTGCAGATGGCGGCCAAAGACAAGGAAGGCGCAGCAGCCAGCTTGCGCAAAGCCCTGGTGATCAAGCCCGACTTCCAGCAAGCCCAGCGCGGCACCATTATGCTGGACATGGACAGCAAAAACATCCCGGGTGCGCTGGCCACGGCCAAGACCATGCAACAACAGAATGCCAAGGATGCGGTCGGTTATGTGCTTGAAGGCGACATTTATGCATCCCAAAAGAATTGGGACAACGCCGCTGGAGCCTACCGCGAAGGGCTCAAACATGTGGCTTCACCCGAGTTGGCCATCAAGTTGCACTCGGTACTCATGGTTTCCGGCAAGACGGCTGATGCCGACAAGTTCGCCGCCAGTTGGCAAAAGGACAACCCCAAGGATGCGGCTTTCCTGCTGTACCAAGGTGATCGCGCCATTGCAAGCAAAGACTACTCCAGCGCCGAGAAACTTTACACCGCGGTGACCAAGCTGCAACCCAACAGCCCGATCGCCTACAACAACCTGGCATGGGTCACGGCCCGGCTGAACAAGGACGGTGCGATCGCCCTGGCCGAAAAAGCCAACGCCCTGGCCCCCAACCAGCCCGCATTCATGGACACGCTGGCGATGCTGCTGTCCGACAAGGGCGACTACGCCAAGGCCCTGGACTTGCAAACCAAGGCGGTCACACTGCAGCCGCAGAACCCGATGTTCAAACTCAACCTGGCGAAGATTCAGATCAAGGGCAGCAAAAAAGATTTGGCCAAGGCACAATTGGACGAATTGGCCAAGCTGGGGGACAAGTTTGCCGGTCAGAAAGAGGTGACGGAGTTGTTGAAAGGCTTCTGAAGTGGTGTGTCGATTTTATTTACAACTTGTCGTTTTGAATGCTTTGAAAGATGCCATATCAACACGGTGAGTCATGCCAAATCAAAGACTTAGCGTCAGAATGCGATATTGGCTTGAAAATTGCTTACTTAAATCAAGGGTGTGTTTAATATGCCTGTTGAGTTGTATCAAAAGACAATCTGAGTTGATTGTTTGAAAAGGTGGTGTGCCATGTCTGAAGAGTTTGAAAAAGATTCGCCTAGTTCGGCTGCTGTCGTTGCGGCTGCAACAGGCATTGCCCGCCGGAAGTTAATTCGTGCCGGTTTGGCTGCCGCGCCTGTCATGCTGGCATTGAAAAGTCAGTCGGCCTTGGCAAATGGCACGCAGTGTTTACCGTCTGTTTGGTCTTCATTCAAGGCGGCCAAAAGAGGATGCCTGAGCCATGGAGTAACCTATACAGGAGGGACCTGCCATCCATACAATTACTGGGCAACACAAAATAGCTATCCCAACTTTTGCAACAACTACAAAAACACTCGTTTTCACAGTTCGACCCAAGGCGGGACTTACTGCCCCCCCTTTGGTGGAACAAATTACGGAAGCAAAAATCTTCGCGATATTTGCAATTTAACTGGTACTGATGCTGTGACAAAGTTGGCTAAACACTGCACTGCGATGTTCTTGAACTGCAAGCAGAGTCCATCGACTTGCCCCGTCGATGCACGTACTTGCCAAACAATCTGGAGCCAATGTTCAACTGGCGGCACTTGGGTTCCCTGTACTGGAGCTACAGCTTGGAACATTGATGACTGTAACGACTATTTCGACTATGTCTGTGGTATTCATAATGCCAGAAACCCTCCAACCGGACTTCCACTCTGCACTTGAGACCCGTTGGGTCGTCTGGCGTGATGCGGAAATTTTTTTGAAGGAATGGGAAGATGGCACCGTCATTTTTGATGAGGCCAGCGGACAGCTTAATTGTCTAACATTGGCATCTGGTGCTTTGGTGGAGGCCTTGCTTGAAAAGCCGGGATGTTCAACACATGAGTTGGCTTGCCGCATTTTGGGCTCAGAACTGGGTGAAGACGAGTATGAGTTAGTTGAAAAGACTCTTGCGGAATTGTCAGCATTAAGATTTATAGAGCGAGCGACAGCTTGAGTTTGAGTGTTTCCAATTTGTCAGCGAAGCAGTTGCTTCATCAATTGCAGGGCCAAGGCGTTTCATTAAGCATCCCTCCTTTTGTCGTCGAAATCAGCAGTCCTATCCCGGTTCTTGCTGAGGGATTGCGATGTCTCTACGCCAACCATGAGATTCTGATGGATGGTAACGTGTTCGCTGATTTCCACATCTCTGTCACATACAGCAGGCGGGTACCGAAATCACTTTGCGTCTTCAAAATTGATGGTTTTGAGCCCTTCACCCCCCTGGCGGCAGGCGAGGCTTTCGCTTTTTTTGAATGGGGCTTGAACTGGTGTGTGACGAGCTATTTGCACACTTGGCTTACTGTCCATTCTGCCGTGCTTGAGCGTCATGGGCGCGCGCTGATTCTGCCGGCACCACCTGGCTCTGGAAAAAGTACTTTGTGCGCAAGCCTTCTGCTCAACGGTTGGCGGTTGTTGTCGGACGAAATGACTTTGCTGGATCCGGATACTGGCTTGGTGACACCGTTTCCGCGGCCTGTCAGCCTAAAAAATCAATCGATCAGCATCATCAGAAGCCGTGACAAAGACGTGATCATCGGTCCGATAGCTCTGGATACGATGAAGGGCACTGTGGCCCACATGCGCGCTCCAGTTGATAGCTTGCGTCGCGCCGGTGAAAAGGTCTTGCCAGCTTGGGTTATTTTTCCGCAGTACATAGCTGATGCGCCCGCTAACCTGACCCCACGAGGCAAGGCCACCAGTTTTATGCAACTCGCTGAAAACAGCTTCAACCAATCGTCGCAGGGTCGCCGAGGTTTTAACGCGCTCACCCGCTTAATCGACCAATGCGATTGCTATGATTTCTCGTATGGTCATCTGGATGAGGCTATGTCAGTTTTCGCGGCGCTGCCTTTACCTCCATGACGCTACCATCGATCAAGTTATTAAGGGACGCGCTGATTGAGCCCAATTCGCTGACTACGCTCAAGCCATCGCAATGGGACTTGCTGATCCGACAGGGGCGAAACGCAAGCATGCTCGCTCGTATGGCATTTGACTGTCAGGCACTTGACTTAATTGAAAAAATTCCCGAGCAACCCCGCCGACACCTGGACTCGGCGGCAGTTCTTGCGGCCAGACAGCATCGGGAACTGCGATGGGAAATCCAACTCATTGAAGAAGCCCTGGCACCCAAAGAACTATCGTTTGTGTTGCTAAAGGGTGCCGCTTACGCAATCACAGCCCTTAGGGCTTCGCGCGGCCGCATGATGTCCGATGTGGACATTCTTGTTCGCCACACAACTCTTCCCGAGGTCGAGTCGGCTCTGATGATGCGAGGTTGGGTTTCCGATGCCAAATCAGACTATGACCAACGTTATTACCGTACCTGGATGCATGAACTTCCACCGATGCGGCATTTCCAAAGGGGAACGACCATTGACGTGCACCACGCGATCGTTCCCATGTCCTCGCGATCCCACCCAAGCTCCGATGCTCTCCTGTCATCGGCGCAGACGATTCCAGGACACGTCAACGTCATGGCGCTAGCACCGTTGGACATGGTGCTCCACAGCGCGTCCCATTTATTCCACGAGGGCGAATTCGACCAAGGCTTTAGAGGCATCGTCGACTTGGATAGCCTGCTGCGGGAATTTTGTGAGCAGGAAGGGTTTTGGGCCGGACTGATCCCCCGAGCCATTCAACTCGAACTGGTGAGGCCGCTATTTTATGCCTTGCGTTACACATCCACAATGCTGGGCACACCAGTTCCAACCGCGATCATGGCGGAAATTGGGCAAGTGCCCGGCGTGCCTAGCTCGCAGCTCTTCCAAACATTCATGGATGCCCTTTTCCTGCGCGCACTTCGGCCCACTCACGCCAGCACGTCGGACGCCTGGACACCGCTGGCGAGGTGGCTACTGTATGTACGTGGTCACTGGATGCGCATGCCGCCCTGGCTCCTGGTTCAGCACTTGGCGCGCAAAGCTTGGATGGGGTGGTTTCCCGTGAAGAAGGACTGATATGTATTGACCTGTCAAGTTCTTGATAAACGGTATTTGTCTTCATGCAGTGTGTTGGTAGCAGAACGGACGGCTTTGCGACGGTTGATCAGTCTGATATGCGCGGGTTGGTTACCGCATGACAACCGATTCGT
>CAIVHU010000281.1 GCA_903905735.1 uncultured beta proteobacterium | reverse complement strand
TTGTTTGAACACGGCAACTTTCTCGATGTAATTACGGCTGAAATCCGTAAAGCCGTCGTAATCAATATTTTCAACTAAAGTGCCATCGTTGATTCCATATGTTTGGCAGATTTACGCACGCGGATCAGGAAATCTGCATTTGTAACATTTCAACGAGCATTCCCGGCTTCGCGCAAAACCTTGCCAGCCCGTTGCTGACGTCCAGTCGACTGCCGACGTCACGCCTCAGAATCAGTTGGCGTCGTCTTGCGGGCAGGGCGACGCCGAAATCAAACGCGATATCACCATCGAGCGACTGAAGTCGGCGAACGAAGGCTACATCTATCGATTGCAAGCGCTCAGTGTGCTTGAAGATGTTTCTGGCAAGAAAGCCCAGGGAACAGGCCGAGCATCGGGTCGTCACATTGCCAGGCCGTCGCATGGACCTGCAGCGATTGCATCAGGCCATGATCCTGAACTCAGTTGACATGGCGACAGGTCGAACATGATTTTTCTCGCGCTTCATTTCGACGAAGCCGTAATTGGCCATCGTCTTGAGGGTGCGCGACAAATTACTGGTCTTTCGCCCCGTCAGTTCAGCCAAGGACGAGATGGATTGTGGCTTGGCTTCTTGAATCACTTTCAACAACCCGCGATTCTCGTCACTCAATACCTCGGCTAGAGAACGCATCGAAGTGAACCAAATTTTGGGATCTGAGGGCTTAGGCTTGTACTCACCGCGCGCAATGGACAACACCCGTTGGCGAATACTTTCTTGCGGCATGATGCCGATAACGATTGTTTTCATGGCTTTCGCGCCTCCTGTAACACGCGGTCTACTTCCGCGAAAAAATCCACCAAAAGTTGTTGGGCGTCCTGAAACTCATAGGGCACACCCTTGTCACTCACGTGCCGATGCTTATGGTCGTAGGCCAGTCGCTGACCAGCAAACTTGAACTTCTTGGGTGGTTTCACCGCATGGGCGTTGTCATAGCCAAGAATGCGTTTGCCATAGGGCTCGTGCAAGGTCAACGAGTACCGAATTCCGTGCGGAATGCCATCGGACACCTCAACGCGCCAAGCCTCGAACTTGATCCAGTAGCCACCCCCTTGGTCAAGTATTTGGTCGTGCAAGTCGATGAGAGTGGCGATTCCATGGTCTTCACGCATGCAACACTATATCATCTGTTGATAAAGTTAGTCGCACTGCTTTGCTGCCTTCAATGCGGGGCGATGATCCAATGCTCTCAATGGTCGTAGAGGAAAATAAAGTTGGCACAAACGTGTCGATAAAAGTGGAACTGTCGAGCTTTTGAGTCTGTTGAATGCCACAAACTCCCTTTGAAACAAGGGGTTGCCATGATTTGCAAAATAAATCTGGCACAAATTTCAAGACTCGACCCAGAGGTCAAGGCCAGTTTGGGGCTGTCTTGGCATAGCCGTTGACAACTAAGCTGCCCGATTTCAACGCTGTACCTTAAATAGGCTTCAGGAAACCACAGGTCCCAAGCGCAACATCAAAGTCATTGGATTAGCCGGTGATACGGCCGCCGACAGCCACAACGCTGTCGCGATGCTGGTTCGCCGGGAAAGCGAAACGCTGAACGCGCTACTCAAGAGGCTCGACAAAGCCATTGGGAAGTTCTACGCCGATGATGAAATCGTCGACGAAATAAGCGGCGACTGATTCGGGATGCGCCGTCAAGGTGGCACGACTGGCCGCTTACGGTGGATCGCCTATGCAGGTGGGGCGAAGAGGTCAGCATCAACTCCATTGAGGTATATATCCACCGCTTGCGCAAAAAGATTGAAATGGGCTCGATCCGCATCGTCTCGTTGCGGGGGTTGGGATATTGCCTAAACAACGTACCTGGATGAAATACTGCCTCCTCGTTCGATTACAACGTGCAGCTCTTTGCTAACCACGGATCTTGCGTCAGCCAACGTGCGGCCGTCTCACGTGCCCGCCGGCCATTCAAAGATCGCTTTGGCAGGATGGCCTGAAGCGACGACAACTTGCTCATGCAATGTCTTGCCGTCTAAAGTCGCATCGACCAGATATCGGCCGGGCGGGAGCTTGGCTAGCACGAACGGACCATCCGACTTGAGGTTAAGTTTGACGTGCTTGCCAGCGTCATGAACGTCCACAGTGACGCCAGCGACAAAGTCGGCACGCTGTTTGTCCTTGACAGCAAATTCCAGGGTCAACGGCCAGTTGTGGCTGGCATGCTCGATCGCCGAGGACTCGGCTTGGCCTATACCGCCCGTCACATAGTTGATGTTGCCCAGTCGCTGAACAGGCGGCAAACTGGTGGCTGCATGCGCCATGGTTGTGGCCAACATCAACGTACCAGCCGCGGAACATAGGGTCTTTTTGAATGTCAGGGTCTTCATCACAATTCCTTTGTGTTGGAAGGAGCAGCGAATCCACGCAGTGCGCTGCCCCGGACACTGCCTATTTGTCCCTGCAGAGTCAGTCTTTATGAGCAGACACCGCGTGGACAGCAAGATGGTTCAAGTCGTCAGTCGTGTAGTCATCAGGAACATTTGCACGGTCCAGATAGAGAGCACGCTTGCAGTCTGAACCAGTCAACTTAGTCAAAACTTAATTCGAATGCCACTTACTTTGGCTCCCAATCCTGTCCCTGTCTTTTGTTCTTTTCGATCACAAGGGCGTGAGAAACGCTCGAACCTTTGTAGAGTCCGAGCCATCGATTTCACTGCCCGACGCGTCCTGGGTGATCGATACAAACAGTTGCCGGCAAGCCTTCGCAGCTGCTAAACCCCGCGAGAACCACTACACCCGCCCTGCTCAGGGTGTATGACGCTCAGTTGCAGAAAACCTAGCTGCGAGCGGCTTTGGATCACCGTATCGGCAAAGTGGAGTTGCGGGAAGTGATTCTGAGCGCCATCGAGTGCGCACGCATGATTCCGCAGTTGTCGGCGACCGGTACCACCAACGAGTTCATCCAGGCTCATCTGGCCCTGATAGCTGTAGCGGAGCCCATCAGAGACACATTGGTCTGAATCTCGTCCCACGGCGCTGTCACCTTGCGTCCGTCGCGCATCAATAGCCCGGCGTACTCAAGGGTGGCGATGTCCTGCTGCACGGTCTTGTAATCGCGCCCCAAAGCCAGGGCCAACTCGCGGGCGTTACTGGCGCCACGTTGGCGAACGTGGCGCAACAGGTCAATGCGACGCGGTGACAGGGTGTCGAACATGGTCTGCACCTCAAGGAAAGTGACATGGGTTTCGTCAACGACCTCACCAGCGGTTGCACGGGTCCATGCGTCCACGAAGCGCTTGCCCATGTCCGCGAGACCGCCCACGCTCACTTGAACTTTATGCGTCATCTTTTGCCCCTTTAACGTCCGCCAAAAAGTCGGCCATCAATTTCTCAATGCTCACGAACCGGTAATGGGTTTGCAAGCCGTGCAGGTGCTTGTTGCTGCCCTTGCCGCGTTGATTGTCATAGCCCACAACCTGTTGACCATCGCGGCCATAAAACAGCCTGTATTTCAAGCCATGCGGGAGCTCAGCAGTGGGTTGCGGCAACTGCCAAATCGCCATTTCAAAGACTGAACCGTAAGGCGAAACCGCCTTGTCATAGTAAATCCGCTTTACCTTCATATGGTCACTGTCACCATGAGCGTGCTGGGTGTCTCGCATCTTAAAAGTCAATCACACAAGGTCAGTGTCATTTGTCGTGAGCACCGCTAAGGCATTGGTCTGAATTTGAGTTTTTGGAGAGTTGACAAAATTTGCAAATTTGCAGATTTTGGCATTTACGCCGTCTATCCGAGTCGGCGATACGTATCGGCCAAGGTGCTGCTGCCAATCGATTTTCTGGTCAATGCCTGGGAAACGCCAAATTTTGTGCCCAACAGAGCGATGGTGGTGCCGGCTTCGGCTAATCAGCCACTTGCAGATACCGAAACGACAGAACTGGTGCCTGGGTTCATGCGTGGATAAGCCAATGCAGATGACGTTGGGGGTTTCAGATGCCTTCGCCCTCTGCCACAAACACCCGCGCCCGCTGCGGTTTCAGCAGCACAGTTTCACCTTCTTTCAAAGCCAGCGCGCGGTAATGTTGGGCGGAAATGTGGGCTTCGATGATGTCACCACTGCCCGCGGCTGAGGCATCCTCGGGCAGCAGCTCCAGGCGGGCAATCGGCCCCACGACCATGGCGCGTGTCAGCGTGGCCACAATGCCGTGTGGTTGTTGTGCTGCGCCCAGACTTGGCACATAACGCTGCACATCCAGATCATGCGGACGCACGTAGGCAAAGGCCTTGCTGTCCTGCACCTGGCTGTGCTCGGGTGTGATTAGTCGCAGCCCCTGCTGATCTTCGCCAATCAGCATCTCGCCCTCATGTGCACGCCCATGAAACAGGTTCACGTCGCCCAGAAAGCCATAGACAAACGGGCTGGCCGGGTGGTCCCACACCTCCTGCGGTGAGCCAACCTGCTCGAGCTTGCCGGTATTCATCAAAACGACACGGTCGGCCACTTCCAGCGCTTCTTCCTGGTCGTGGGTGACAAAAATGCTGGTTACATGCAGGTCGTCATGCAGGCGGCGCAGCCAGCGGCGCAATTCCTTGCGCACCTTGGCATCAAGCGCGCCAAACGGCTCATCCAGCAACAGCACCTGCGGCTCCACCGCCAAGGCGCGAGCCAGGGCAATCCGTTGGCGCTGGCCACCCGAGAGCTGCGACGGGTAACGGTCTGCCAGCCAGTCGAGTTGCACCAGACCCAGCAGTTCATGCACTTTCTGTTTGATCACCGCCTCCGACGGGCGCGTGGCCTTGGGTTTCATGCGCAGTCCAAACGCCACGTTGTCGAACACACTCATGTGGCGAAACAGCGCGTAATGCTGGAACACAAACCCCACATTGCGCTCGCGCACATGCGTGTCGGTGGTGTCGGTGCCGTTGAACAGGATATGCCCCCGGTCGGCGGTTTCCAGTCCGGCGATGATGCGCAGCAGCGTGGTCTTGCCACAGCCCGACGGCCCCAGCAGGGCGACCAGTTCGCCAGATTCAATGTCCAGGGACACATCGCGCAGGGCGTGGAAGGTGCCAAAGTCTTTGCTGACGTTGCGGATTTCTATGCTCATGGGGTGGATTCGTTAAGGGGCGACCACAGCGGCCAGTGGGGATGCAAGGGGACGCTCGGGCGGCAAGGCGGCAGCGGCTTTCTGGTCACGCTCAAACTGCCACTCCACCGCCGACTTGATCAACAAAGTGAGCAGTGCCAACAATGCCAGCAGGGATGCGACCGCAAAAGCGGCGACAGATTGGTACTCGTTGTACAGAATCTCCACATGCAGCGGCAAGGTGTTGGTCTGGCCGCGGATGTGACCCGAGACCACCGATACCGCACCAAATTCGCCCATGGCGCGGGCGTTACACAAGATCACGCCGTAGACCAGGCCCCACTTGATGTTGGGCAGCGTCACAAACCAGAAGGTTTGCCAGCCGGTGGCGCCAAGCACAATCGCTGCCTGTTCTTCGTCGGTGCCCTGCGCCTGCATCAGCGGAATCAGTTCACGGGCGATGAACGGGAAGGTGACAAACACCGTGGCCAGGATGATGCCGGGTACGGCGAACACAATCTTGATGTCATGGTCGGCCAGCCACGGGCCAATCCAGCCCTGCGCGCCAAACATCAGCACGTAGATCAGCCCCGCCACCACCGGCGACACCGAGAACGGCAGGTCAATCAAGGTGGTCAGAAACGCCTTGCCCTTGAATTCGTACTTGGCCACCGCCCAGGCCGCGGCCACGCCGAACACCAGGTTCAGCGGCACCGCTACAGCGGCGGTGATCAGGGTCAGGCCAATCGCGCTCCAGGCATCGGGTTCACGCAAGGCCTCCAGCGCGGCCGGCAGGCCTTTGCGCAGCGCCTCGGTGAACACCGCTGCCAGCGGCAGCAGCAGGAACAGAAAGACAAAGCCCAGTGCCAGAGCGATCAGTGACCAGCGCACCCAGGCCGGCTCGGTGGTGCCGGACTGACTGTGGCGAACCGTTGCGGCGCTCATGTCTTGCCCCCGGAGCGCCGGCGTTGCCAGCTTTGCAGCGCGTTGATGACCAGCAGCAGAATGAAGGAGATGCCAAGCATCACCGTGGCCACGGCCGTGGCGCCGGCGTAGTCGTATTGCTCCAGCTTGCCGATGATGATCAGCGGCGTGATCTCGGAGACCATCGGCATGTTGCCGGCGATAAAGATCACCGAGCCGTATTCACCCACCGCGCGTGCAAACGCCATGGCAAAGCCGGTCAGCAGCGCCGGGGCGATGCTCGGAAAAATCACATACCAAAAGGTCTGCAGGCGCGAGGCACCCAGGCAGGTGGCGGCTTCTTCGAGTTCTTTCTCGGTGTCTTCGAGCACCGGTTGCACCGTGCGCACCACAAACGGCAGGCTGATGAAGATCAGCGCGATCACGATGCCGTTGGGATTAAACGCTAGCTGGATGCCCAGCGGCTCCAGATACTGACCGATCCAGCCGTTCCCCGCCAGCAGCGCGGTCAGCGAGATGCCGGCCACGGCGGTGGGCAGAGCAAAAGGCAGGTCCACCAGCGCATCGATGAACTTTTTGCCTGGAAAGTCGTAGCGCACCAGCACCCAGGCCAACAGCAGACCGGCAAACACGTTGAACAACGCCGCCAGGAACGACGCGCCAAACGTCAGCCGGTAGGAGGCCAGCACGCGTGGGCTGGCCACCGCCGCCCAGAACTCGACCCAGCTCAGTGTGAAGGTCTTGAACAGCAGCGCCGAGAGCGGGATCAGCACAATCAGGCTGAGATAAAGCAGCGTATAACCCAGCGTCAGGTTGAAGCCCGGCAGCACGCGCCGGGCGGTGCGCTTGGCGGACGCGTCCACGGCCATGGGTGTCACGGAAAGAACGGCAGAAGTCATGAAAGTCGCTTCAAAAGGGATGTCATGCCAGAGCGCGTCTGGCAACCTGTGCGGCGCAAGACCTACTTGACGGTGTAGATCTTGTCAAACTGACCGCCGTCATTGAAGTGCACCTTTTGCGCTTCAGACAGCGAGCCAAAGTAGTCGCTCACGGCAAACAACTGGATCGGCTTGAAGGTGTTGCTGTACTTGGCCAGGATCTTGGGGTTGCTCGGGCGGATGCCGTGTTTGGCGGCGATCTCCTGCGCTTCGTCAGAATACAGGTAGTCCAGATACGCCTTGGCGACCTCACTCGTGCCTTTCTTGGCCACCGTGCGCTCCACCACCGCCACCGGGTTCTCCGCAATGATGCTGACCGAAGGGTGAATAGCATCTACCTTGCCGGCGCCAAATTCGCGGTCCACTGACACGACTTCTGACTCGAAGGTGATTAACACATCACCGATGTTGCGCTGCAAAAAGATGGTGGTGGCATCGCGCCCGCCCTTGGCCAGCACCGGCACGTTCTTGAACAGCTTGCTGACAAAGTCAAAGGCCTGGGCGTCGGTGCCACCGGTTTTGCGCACATAACCCCAGGCAGCCAGATAAGCCATGCGACCATTGCCACCGGTTTTGGGGTTGACCACGATCACCTTGATGTCGGGTTTGACCAGATCACTCCAGTCCTTGATGCCTTTGGGGTTGCCGTTGCGCGTCAAAAACAGCATGGTGGAAGAAGTGGGTGCCGCGTTGTGGGGAAAGCGTTTGGCCCAGTCTTTCGCCACGATGCCGGTGCTGGCCAGGAATTCCACGTCTGTGGTTGTGTTCATGGTGACCACGTCCGCGTCGAGCCCGTCGTTCACCGCACGTGCCTGGGCACTGGAGCCACCATGGGACTGGTCGATCTTGACGTCTTTGCCGGTGGTCTTTTTGTAGTTGGCCACAAATGCGGCGTTGTAGTCCTTGTAAAACTCGCGCGAGACGTCGTAGGAGGCGTTCAACAAGGTGGTTTGGGCTGATGCAAGAGTTGTAGTTGTCAGGGCAATGCTGGCGAGGGCCAGAGCCACTTTCTGTTTGTATTTCATGAGATTCCTTGACGGGATGGATGAGGAGATGAGGTGTTTTTTTGGGCAGGTTTCAAGCCATGGCCGCTTCCAACGGGACCGGTCTCTTGGCCTCGTTGATGAGCGACTGCAACAACGCCAAGCCCAACGGCCAGGGGCCAAAACCCGCTTCCAGATTAATGTGGCCTGCGTTCTGCAGCCGCACAAACTCACTGCCCCAGGCCCGTGCGTAAGCGCCTGCGGTGCGAGCCGGGCAAAACGGGTCGGTGTTGCTGGCGACCACAATGTTGTGATACGGCAGCTTTTGATACGGTACGGGTGCGAAGTCCGCCAGAACACCACGGCGCTCCGGGTCGGCCGGGGCCACCAGCAGGGCGCCCTGG
The DNA here is from genome assembly GCA_903905735.1 of uncultured beta proteobacterium. Classification (GTDB taxonomy): domain Bacteria; phylum Pseudomonadota; class Gammaproteobacteria; order Burkholderiales; family Burkholderiaceae_C; genus Rhodoferax. The sequence continues at coordinate 911 of CAIVHU010000281.1, read as the reverse complement.
ATGCGCGCGGCGACGTCGGATGGCAAATGGACGGTGGCAATGCAGCCCAGGCTGTGCGCGGCAATCACCACCGGCTGGTCTTGCGCCATCACCGTGCGGCTGATCGAATCGACCCAGGCGCTGCGCGAGGGGGCGATCCAGTCGTCCTGCTGTACCCGCACCGCTGCAGGCAACTGCGCTGCCCACAGGCTTTGCCAGTGGCCGGGCGGCGAGTCTTGCCAGCCAGGAATGATGATGATCGGGACCATGATGGGGCGGTGAAAAGGATTGTTAAAACGAAACCAGGCCGCATTGTGGGGTGGCCTGGATAAAACGCAAACGACTTAATTTCTATTTTCTTATCTGAAATTACATATATAGATGGGGCGGTAACGCGGAAGATCTACAAGGCATTGGGGTGCAGCACCTGTTGTTTGGCTGCGGCACCCAAGCAGATCCATGCCTCAACCTGACCGAGCCGAATCAAGCCGACGCACAACTGCCACCATCCGGTCCACTTCCGCAAAGGTGTTGTAAAACGCCAGCGAGGGCCGCACCGTGGCCTCCAGCCCCATGCGCCGCAGAATGGGCTGGGCGCAGTGGTGGCCGGTCCGAACGGCAATGCCCTCTTCGTTGAGCGCCTTGCCGACCTCTTCGGTGCTGTAACCCGCCAGCACAAACGACATCACACTCGCTTTTTCTTTAGCAGTGCCGACCAGCCGCACGCCAGGGATGGCACCAAGGTGTTGCATGCCATAGGCCAACAGTTCATGCTCGTAGCGGTCAATGTTGTGCATACCAACACGTGTCACGTCAAATTTCCTGATCCGCAAGGAACCGTCAACGGCACATCAGACCAAGCGAAAGATCATTTTGGCTCCGGTTTCCGGGTGACAGAACGTTTGGTCAGTCAAGTCGGCTAGCAAGAGGCC
>CAIVHU010000280.1 GCA_903905735.1 uncultured beta proteobacterium | reverse complement strand
TGTCCAAATTGATACCCGAAAGCCGATATCTACTTGTCTGAGGCATCTTTCCATCAATGTTTGCTACCGAGATGGGCCATCTTCAAAGTGGTCGTCTCGTGACGACCAGTTGCTGCCGTTCACGAATGCCCGGGTTTACTTGTGTTTGCCCATCACATCGCGCCAGCCGCCCACCAGGCCCCAGTTGCCGTGTTCGCGCATGTAAGCAACGGCATGTGCTACTTTTTCAATCCGGTATCCGCCTAATTGCACGTCTGGTGTACCAACGGTTGCAGGCAAGGCTTCATCCCAACCGTTAAAGTTGGGCCACGGCATCATCATGTGGAACCCATCCACATGTTCAGTTCTGACCCATTTGCTGCCGTCATTGAGCGTGAAATAGGCGATGGAGGACAGGGGCTTCGACCACGACCAGGGCGTGTCAGACTTTTTCCATCCCTGCGGCGATCCGGGTGTCAGCCGGACTAAGGCTGCTCGCATCTCAACCGCACTTTCCCGCGCTTTCAATTTGTCCCGATTTTGCTGTTCGGCTTCTTTTTGCCTTTTCTCAATCTCTTCACGTTCCCGCTCAAACCTGGCGATCAGTTCTGCGGTGTTCTGGATGAGTAATTCACGTTCTTCAACAGTGAGTATGCGCCCGCCTCCGCCGCCATAGGTGGCATTACCCAGGGCCAATGCCGCTCCAAAGCGCTTTTCAAAGCATGTTGACCCAAGCACCAACAATCTGCCTGCTTCCTGCACAACATGAATGCGTCGATAGACCGAATGGCCGCATCCGGACTGCTGGCATTGGACTCTTGCACCTTGGTCAACGCCAACGATTGCAATTAATCTTGTTTGCTCACTCATCATTGATTTTTAGGATAATCGACAACGTATTGTTACAGCATAGTCAGGGAGCTCGTCAAGATGGTGGCTGCGTTGGGCACTATGCGATTGCTGAGGACATTCAGGTACCTAGCATCTTGTTCAGGCAAATCTCAGATGCTCCAGGCCATTGGCGACCGACAGCAACTGGCCCGGGGAACCCCGAATTTTGATTTGACTGACAGATCCTGCTGCATCCCAGTAAAAGTGTCGAAGATCTGAGAGTGGCCGCATCGGTCAGGTTCACCAGCATCAAGCCTTCCAGACCCCAAACCCACCTTCGCGCAGGTCAATCCCCAATTCCACTTCCAAGCTCCGAGCCTCGTCGTAGGTCAGCGGGTTATACAAAGCATAAATCTCTGGCATAAGGCGGACACCAAACTCCTGCACATAGTGGTTGGCCTGGATACCTGTCTTGTGCTTGTCAAAGCGCACGTCCGGGTCCAGTCCGGTCATGCCAACATAAACGCACGGCTTTCCTGGCTGGTAACCCGGATTCGAGCGCATGAACCGGGCATTGAGCAACACGTCTTGCGACAGTTCAACAACATAGACGTGGTAGAGCTTGCGCGGAGCCATGGTGGATTAGAAACCCAGGTTCAGGCCAGCAATGAGCGTTGGACGGGCGACTCTGCACCAGATTGCTGGCGCTCGCGACAGTCTGCTTATAGGCGGCCCAATCCACTGCCAGTCAGAAGCCGTTCGCGGCGGATTTCAACGTGCCCAAAGCGGTCTGCTGCCTGTAGGCCAAGCGGTCATTCGCAGACGCCAAAGAAATTAAAAAGCGGTCGCTCGCTCTAACAAAGCTTTGGTGGTCCGCTATCCGACTCCTGAGCAGCGTAACCTGCCCTTCACGAACGGCAGGTTACTGGAAGTCCAGTTTGGTGCCAGTCAGCTGGCGATCGTAAACTTCAGATCTGCTCAAAGTACCGACAAGATGGAAAGCGAACAGCCATACTGGTTCCCTGCAAAACGTTACGGGTGGGGTTGGGGGTTTCCGATCACTTGGCATGG
>CAIVHU010000279.1 GCA_903905735.1 uncultured beta proteobacterium | reverse complement strand
GCTGCCCGGGCGTTTTCAGCTTTCAAGGCATCAGCTTTGGCAGAACCTGCCTTAGCCTCATTGGCTTTGTCAGCTCCAGCCTTCACACCAGCTGCCCTGATCGATTCGGCTTTTGCCGCATCATCTCTGGCACGGTTGGCTGCATTGGCGTTTTCACTATCAACTTTCGCAGCCGCTGCCCGGGCGTTTTCAGCTTTCAAGGCATCAGCTTTGGCAGAACCTGCCTTAGCCTCATTGGCTTTGTCAGCTTCGACCTTCGCTGCAGAGATTTGACCCGCTGGTGTTCTAGGGGTATCGCCTGCATTCGGCAACACTTTCACGGCGCCTGTTTTTGAAGTATCTGCCACCGTGTGCGGAACTTTGGCTTCATCTGCCTTACGTTCACTTGGCGACCTTCCTTTCGGGGCAATGGCAGGAGGGACGGCAGTAGGTGCGGGAGACTTTGCAACTGGCACCACAGTCATGCCACGATTTGATTCCAATTGGCTTCTTGGCTTGAGTTGCTGGCGTTGTTGATCGTTGATGGGTGTGCCTGGGCTTTCAGCCAGTTGCGACTGCTGAGCGGCAAATGCCAGCGCAGGCGCAGGTGGCGCAGTTCGGGCAACGATGCGGCGCTCATGGGCTGGAGGTTTGGAGCGAGCCTGCGGCGCGCCACCATGAACGCTTTGTGTTGTCGGAGCGATGGCAGCGACATGTGTCACATCGGCTCGGTTTGCCGCATCTTTTGAAACGGCTTGTGCAAGCTTCGCTACCGGTTGCGACTGGGTAAATGCGCGCATGGGTACCGCCACAACAGCACCCGGTATGCGTTGATTGACATAGACCACCCTATTGACATTGACGACCGTGTTGTTGGTTTTAGTGACGTTTGTGTTGTAAACGTTGGTGATGGTGGTTGACGGGATCGCCGCATTGCTGCGGTTCACCCTGTCAAAGTAACCACGGCTGACCTGATACGCGGGTTGATAGACCTCTCGTGGTGCCAGCGGAAACCAGCCAACAGTTCCACCACCATCACCCATTGATACGGCCCCTTGAAAATCCTTCCCATCCAGAAAAGCCACCAAGGCGGGTGCATACACCGCTTGTTCACGCCGTGGCCCGGGTATCCACCCCCAGGATCCACCGACATGTGCCCAGCGACCATAGTGCGATACGGCGTACCCCCAGGGCGCATCGTCAACCCAGTTCCAGCCCCATGGGTCAATCCAAGTCCAATAACCGTCGCGGTAAGGCGTCCAACCAGATGGCAATTGACGGGGCCGCCAAACGTTGCCATAACCTGGGTCAGCACGCCAGGACCCATAGGCATCCAGATCTTCATAACCGACCACGTCGTAAGAAACATAGCGCGCCGCATCTGATTTGGCAGTGCGGCGATCGCGTTCCTGGGACCAGCGGTCCAAATCGTCGTTAAGCTGCGCGGGCACGGCGTCATAGTCCGACAAGTTCGTTCCGTAAAAACGATAGCCCTGGCCTGCTTTGACCACATATGAGGCACCATCACCATACAGTTGCGCTTGACCGAGTTGCACCGTCACCTGTGTCGAATCGCCGCTGGGATCCACATCAATGCGGTATTCGCCCACTTGGTTCAGCGAGAAGGAAAGGTTGGGGGTATCCACCTCAAAGCTTTGATTGCGCCCCATCTGGCGTACCCGAATTTTTAAGGATCCTTGCGAAAGCTGGACCTGGGTAATCGCGTCATCGAGATTGATGATCGTGACGTCGGAGCTCGCACCTAAACGAATGGCAGCGCCGCCAATTTGAAGTTCGGCGCGCGAATTGGCATCTGTCCACAGATGATCTCCGGTGGTCATTGGCCGGTTCAGGGCTGCTTGCACCCAGTCCGCATCGCCCGCTGCCGAAAAACTCACCAGTCCGTCGACGTAGCCCAATCGCGCAACACGTGCTGGTGGATCGGCACCCGCGCAATTGACAGCAAACAGCAAAATCAGCCCGGCGGCAAAGGCAATGAATTTGTTCTGAAATTGGTGTGTCAGCATCTCGACTTCCTTCAAAGGCGCATCAGGTCTGACGTGCAGCTTGCACAGGATAGATTTGACTTTGCACATCCGCAAGCCAAACCACTAAACCAGCATTGCACCGCCAATGAAACCGGTTGTCGGTATGCTAACGAACATATACCCGCGCCATCCCAGGATGTCTTGTCGGCAGTAGTGCCTGTCGCTGGGCCAACCGAAACCGTTGTTCTTGCAGGCGGTTGCTTCTGGGGCATTCAGGCTGTTTTTCAGCACACCCAAGGAGTGCTCAGCGCGGTCTCAGGTTATGCCGGGGGGAAGTCCTCGGAGGCAGACTATGACAAGGTCAGCACCGGCGGCACCGGCCATGCCGAGGCAGTACCCACCAGCCAGGTTTTGAGCTGTGATCGGTTGTCAAACGACTGCGGCTTGACCAGCGCTGCCAGGACTGTTTCGGAGACCGCGTCCTCAGCCCATACATCGTTGCGCAACTGCAAGCGGGCAAACTTCAACAGGTACCTGGCACAGGGCCAGCGCCCACACGTCAACTTTTATGGTGTGCGTTACACCAACGATGTCCTGGCCAGCACGACCACGTTTCTGGGGCAGGAACTGCGCCTGTACTACAACAGCCAGGATTTACGCTCAGTTCGGGCATTCGCTGCTGACGGTGGTGAAATTGGTGTTCTCAAGGCCCAGGGTGCCTGGGGTGAGATCGCCCATGACCTCAAACTGCGCCAGGAAATCGTCCGTCTGCGCGGCTGCAAACGCCTGGCCAGCAACCTCAATCAGGAATACCTGGCTCAGTTCATTGAAGAAAAGATGGCCAAGGCCAAGCGCACTCGCCGCGGTGCCAGTGATCTGACCAAAACGCTCAGGACGCTGACCAGCGCACCGGTGGCTGCATTGAGTGACCCACCCAAGCAGCAGATCACCAAGGTGACTGTTGACACTGTGGCATCACCACCAGTGCTTGAGCGTGTTGAGCCGCAACGCCTGAGTATTGGGACAGGGTACGCAGGACCCAGTTGATTTGACGCGGGTGCCTTGAATTGATCAGGTGGCGGGCAATGCTTTTTTGAGGAGACCACCATGACCCGAAACGCTGCCACACCGTCCACGCCCATTTCCGCAACCATCACCCGTCCGATTGAGTCGGCGCGCCACCCGATAGAGACTGGCAACTACAGAATAACCGTGTCCTTCCGGTAAGCCTGCCAAACTGAAGTTTTTTTGCTGAGGGCGTTGGATTTTTGGTCCAGTCCGTTTTTTTTGCTTGCGTTCTCGTCCGATTCGCAATACTCTGCGGCGCATGCCCCAACCACTGAGCTACCG
>CAIVHU010000278.1 GCA_903905735.1 uncultured beta proteobacterium | reverse complement strand
GTTTTGCCGCTGCCGGAAGGACCCAGCAGCACGGTAAAACAGGCCGGGCGCACCAGAATGTCCACGCCCTTGATCACCGGCACACTCACCGAGTCCATGTGATAGGTTTTTTCAACGCGCGTCAGCAGCGCTACCGGGCCTCGCTGCGGCGTGTTGTCTGGCTCTTTTTCGGTCATGTCTTGCCTGCACCTTTCGGCTACACGAGCCAAGCTGTTGAAGACTTTGCACCTGGGTGCGCGTGCTGTCAATTATTACTTCAATGAGTGGCAGTTCAATTGGGTTCGGTATGCATGGTTATTGACAACAAAAGTGCTAATATTCGTACCATTAAAAGCACTCGGAGAACACCATGTCGCACCTTGTTTTGGCCGAAACCGCTGCCAGCGTGTCTGAATTGAAGAAAAATCCGATGGGAACGGTCGCTGCGGGCGATGGTTTTCCGGTGGTTATCCTCAATCGCAATGAGCCCGCCTTTTATTGCGTGCCGGCACGGGCCTATGAGGCCTTGATGGATCGACTTGAAGACATCGAGTTGAATGAGATAGCCGATGGGCGTGCCATGCAAGCGGAAATCAGGATCTCAGTCGATGAGCTTTGACCTCAAGTTCAAGGAAGAAGCACTGCGTGAGTGGCGCGCCCTGGACAACGCCATCCGCGATCAATTCAAGCGCAAATTGTTGGAGCGGTTGTTGAATCCGCGCATCCCGGCGGCGAAGCTATCGGGTCAAAAAGACCGATACAAGATCAAACTGCGCACGGTGGGTTACCGCCTGGTTTACGAGGTGCGTGACGCGGAACTGGTTGTGGTGGTGGTTGCGGTGGGTAAACGCGAACGCCATGCTGTTTACAAAAACGCGGCGCGGCGGTGATGTCCGACAGGCTACGCTCAATAGTTCGTCGTTTCACCAGCCAAGTCGAGCACGGTCGCTATAAGTTCTGGGCTGACAAATATCGGGCTTGCCGCGATTTCCGCAAGCAGGGGTCCCACTGCCGGTATCAATCCGGTGCGCTTGGCTTGGAGCAGAACACCGAGGGATCCAACCGTCCGGATTTGATTGATTTTGGCGACCTTGCGACCACGCTTATCGTCAATAAGCAGATAGTCTGCCTCCAACTCCTTGTAAAGCAGCATGGCTGCGGTTTCGCCGACATCTGCAAAAGAATCCAAGTACACATAGCGTTGCATATCTACAGCACGCACCTTGCCCAGCAAGTAGCTTTTGAGGCGGGCGGACTGCGGTTTGTCAGGAATGACAACCTCTTGAAATACAGCCTCTGGCACATAGACATCACCAAAAAGCGCGTCAAGCAATGTCAGGCTGTTGCAAGCCGCCAAGGCGATCAGGGCCGAAGCATCACCGACCAGGATCATGTCGGCAGCAGCAAGTTGAGTTCGTCGATGAGTTCGTCCCGGGTCAGGTCGATAACGGGGACGTGATTCTCTTTGCAGGCGGCCATGAAGTCATAAAGGCTCACCCCGGCTAATTCGGCTGCCTTAGCCAGGGTTACGCGCCCACGTTGGTACAGCCAAATGGCGTAGGACATGCTGATTTCCATGCGCAGGACAGGTTCTGTTTGAAACGCTGCAAAGTCGTTTGGTAATTCGATGGCTATTTGCATGGTCTGGCTCCAAAGTGAATCGCATCGAGCGCGGGAATTATGCTACCCAGGCTAGTTTATTCGCTATGGGTGTGCCGGATAGTTAGACATGCCTTAGCGCATCCACAATTTTCAGGTCAGCAGCCCGGTAAGCTGGCCACCAGGCTGACAGCACGGCGATCACGATCAAACCGATGGTGGTGCCTGATTATGCGGGTTTCGCCCAGCACGGTGATGGTGAGCGTTAGCGGTTCCGCATTGCCTGGGGGCAGCCAGTCCAGACCAGATTGGTTGACCAACGTAGCCAGTACCAAGGCCAGCACCACGCCCAGCACCGCGCCGCACAGCCCAATCAGGATGAAAACAAAACCGAAGATGGTGTCAAACATGCCCCTTCAATGAAACTATGGCACTTTGCGGACGGCATGGCTCCGAGCAAATGATGGACCACTCGCACCATCTGTTTTTGCCTATTTGACTACTTCGACAGTCACTTTCTTCGCGCCCAACGTTGATGGCACATCAGGCTAACATGTTGCATGTAACAAAAGGAGCCTAAAAATGAAGACACCGACCACCCAGCGGGTGCAAAAGCACAGAGATGGCTTGCGTGCTGCTGGCATGCGTCCAGTGCAAATCTGGGTTCCAGATACGCGACGGGAGGGTTTTGCACTGGAATGCAGGCGTCAGTCGCTTCTGTTGAAAGGCGATCCGCTTGAAACGACGACTCAAAATTGGCTGCAAGCAGTGGCAGATACCACGGGATGGCAATGAAACGCGGTGATTTGGTCACCATCGCTTTGCAGGGCGATTTCGGCAAACCAAGACCCGCGTCAGTCCTTCAGTCTGACCTGTTTGATGAGCACCCCTCAGTGACGATCTTGCCCGTGACGGGGGAGCTGAGGGATACGCCCCTGTTTCGAATCCGGGTGGTGCCAAGTGTGGGGAATGGCTTGCAAAAGACTTCGGACATCATGGTGGACAAAGTGCAAACCGTGCCCCGAGAACGCATTGGGGATGTTTTTGGTTACGTATCTGCGGAACAGATGCATGAGGTCAGTCGATCTCTTGCGGTGTTTCTCGGGGTGATTGGTTAGCGAAGCACGACTGATAGTCAAACATGTCGCAGTGCATCCACAATTTTCAGATCAGCTGCGCGGTAAGCTGGCCACCACGCTGACAACACAGCAATCACGATCAAACCGATGGTGGTGCCCAAAATCATGCGGGTTTCACCAAACACGGTAATCGTTAGCGGTAGTGGTTCCACATTGCCAGGGGGCAGCCATTCCAGCCCCGACTGGTTGACAAGTGCAGCCAATAACAACGCCAGCACCACCCCCAGCAGGGCACCGCACAACCCAATCAGTGCGCCTTCAGTCACAAACAAGCGCCGGATGCCAGAGCGCCGCAGGCCAATGGCGCGTAGGGTGCCAATTTCTACCGTGCGCTCTACCACCGCCGTGTTCATGGTGTTGCTGACCGTGAACAACACAATGCCGCCAATCAGGATAAAGACAAAACCAAAAATGGTGTCAAACATGCGGATGGTTTGCACGTAAAACAGGTTCAGCGTGCGAAAGTCGAGCACCGCCAGCGGCTGGTTGACCGAAAACTTGGCCAGAATCGGCTTCAGGCGTTCGATAGCCGCCGGAATCTGGTCAGAGTGACGCAACTGCAGCATGATGGAGGTGGCCTTGGGGGGCGATGAACCATACATCAGCTTCTGGATGTAGGAGAACTGCATCATCATGTACACCTCGTCGAGTTCCTTGATGCCTTGTTCCTGTGCCTTGATGACCTCGACGGCGGTCACATTGGGTGCACCACCAGCGTTGACCACCAGAACATCTAGCCGACGTGGATCGGGGGTTGATTTGGTAGAACTCTTGGATGCATCGGTGGCATTTTGCTCGCTGAGTTGCGCAATGTCGTCTGGCAGGCCAGCGCTGTCGGGCTTGGCTTTCTTGGCCGGTTTGGGACAATTGGGGATATTTAACGCATCGCACAACTGCAGCACGCGGGCAACGCCTATGCCGACGATGGCAGCATCTTCGGGCGCGCCTTCCAGTGCAAAAGGTGGTTCTTGCTTTTTCACATCAAAGTCGTTCCACTCATGCATGCGGTTGATGTCTTTGGCGACAAACCCGTTGTCAATGATGGTGCGCGACACATTGGCCGAATAATTACCGGCAATGCCACCAAACTGAAGGGTGGGCGAGGCGACCAACACCATGTTGCGCAACACCTCGTCGGCCTGAATAGCAGCAATCAGCTCCTTGTAGTTATTGATGCCATAGGCACTGGGGTTGCCGTTGCCATACAAGTAAAAGTCCCGATGCTGGATTTGCAGGTGCCCGCCGGTACGCACGTGGTGGGTGTGCATCATGTAGTTGATGTTGGCGCTAAACCCGCCAAACAGCAGGATCGATGTCGATCCAATCGCCATGGCCAGCAGCGTGGCCAGCAGCGTGGCCAGCGAGCGCCGCCTGTTGCGCAACAAATTGCGCACCGCCAAAGACAATGTCATCATGCTGCGCCCTCCGCGCCTCTGCGCTTGATGCCCCGGATACGGCCGTCTTTCAGGAAGATGGTGTCGTCCGCGGCCTTGATCACGTCGGAGTCATGCGACGAAAAGATGAAGGACACTTGGAAACGGTCCACCATGCGGCGCATCAGTCCCAGAATGGCCGCGCCGGTCTCGCTGTCGAGGTTGGCGGTGTGCTCGTCGGCAATCACCAATTTGGGCTTGCGCACAATGGCGCGGGCAATGGCCACGCGCTGGCGCTG
>CAIVHU010000277.1 GCA_903905735.1 uncultured beta proteobacterium | reverse complement strand
GGTCAGGCGGCTGTTGTGCGAGTTCGCCCAAGCCGCCAGCAGAAGTCGCTGTGCGTTGAAAGACAAGTTTGCCGCCCTGAGCATTCGCAAAGGGCACAAAAAATCAATTGTGGCGCTGGCCCACAAGATGCTGCGCATCATCTTCGCCATACTCAAAGACAACAAACCGTACCATGATCGGGTGGTTGACTACGAAGCGTTGAGCGTGCAAAGAAATGCGCCGCGCTGGTTGAAAATGCTCAAAAAATACGGCTTCCTGCCTGCCAACGAAACTCTACCGAACAAACCTCGGCAGCATTTGCCGCTTGATCGCTCGATAGCTGTTCGCCTGTCGCTTTATCGGATTGTGGCTGACCTCAGGCCAGGGTGCCACTCGCCTCGTGGATGGTGTCTTTCACGTTAACGCGACACCGCCGATCATCAAAATCCGTTGAAAAAAAAACATATCGCTCCTCCATACAAATCAAAACTGACAATCGTTCGGAAAATTTGAAAACAACGCCTGCCAAGCCACAAATTATGCGTCAGCAGTGCTTTTTGCACCAGCGACCAAATTGCTGTGGTGCGACATCAGGGAAACCCTGTTGCGACCAAGCACAAACCCCGTGTGTAATCCATGTTGAAGTGAGCATTCCATCTTCTCGCCACCCTTTTGATACTGCCAACGCCCAGAAAGCATTGCATGAAAACCACCCCGCTTGGCCTGCCTTGGCCCTACCCTCGCTGGATTGCGCACCGTGGCGCAGGCAGGCTCGCTCCGGAAAACACGCTGGCCGCCTTCCGAGTTGGCGCGGCCCACAGCTACCGCATGTTTGAATGCGATGTGAAGCTCAGTGCCGACGGCGTGCCGTTTTTGCTGCATGACGATACGCTGGAGCGCACCACCAACGCTGACGAAGCGCTGGGCGCGGGTTTGAGCGCGGTGGCTGCGGACCACCCCTGGGGTACGCTGAGTTTGCTGGATGCCGGCAGTTGGCACTCCAATGCATTCGCCGGCGAGCCATTGCCCACCTTTGAAGCCATTGCCCGCTACTGTCGCCGCAATGGATTCGATCTCAACATCGAGATCAAACCCACCCCCGGCACCGAACACCATACCGGCCAAGTGGTGGCGCGGCACGCCGCGCGGCTATGGCATGGCGCTGAGGTGCCGCCGTTGCTGACATCCTTTGAGGTGCCCGCGCTGGAAGGCGCGCTGCAAGCGCAGCCCGAGCTGCCGCGCGGTTTGTTGCTGGAAAACCTGTGGGACGGCTGGCTGGAAACTGCGCAGCGCCTGGGTTGTCAGGCAGTCGTCTGTGATTACACACTGTGGGACGCCGAAACGGTGGCCCAGGCCAAAAGTGCCGGGCTACGAACGCTGAGCTATACCGTCAACGATGAAGCTGCCGCACAAAAACTGAGTGATCTGGGCACCGACGGCATCATCACCGATCGGGTAGAACTATTCTCACCGATGTGACAACAACCATTGGCTGCTGGCCACGCCCAGCACCAGGGCGAGGTAGGTGAGCATTTTTCCGTCACCCCCAAACACCACCAACCCCGCCACCAGCACGATGCAACCAACTATGGAATTAAGAGCTACCAGTCCAAGGAAGGTATGGGATGACGACCTTTTTGTTATAAAACTCTTGGCCAGTAAAGGCATCAGCAAAGCCATCCATAGAGCGGGTGCCAAGAAGTTGATGGCGTGGTTGATAGAGGCCAGAAAGCCCATCAGCGACCACCATTCGTCAATAAAAGTTGACACTCGTTAAAAGTCATACAGTTGATTTTATAATCCCAACATGGCAGTCTGGGCTTTAGGCATCAATCACACGACCGCACCGCTCGATCTGCGCGGTCGATTTGCGTTCGCGGTCGATCAAATCGCCCCCACTTTGCACGCCTTGCGCGGCGCGCTGAACAAGCAACCCGAGGCCGCGCTGATCTCCACCTGCAACCGCACCGAGATTTATTGTGCCTGTGAGCACCCCCAGTTACAGCACACGATGGACTGGCTGGCGCAAAGCGGCGGTGTCTCCAGCGACGTGCTACGTGCCCACTCCTACACCCTGACCGATGGGCTGGCTGCCCGCCATGCCTTCCGTGTGGCCAGCGGGCTGGATTCGATGGTGCTGGGCGAGCCACAGATTCTGGGCCAGATCAAGGATGCGGTGCGCGCCGCCGAAGCAGCTGGCTCCCTGGGTACCACACTCAGCCAGTTGTTCCAGCGTTCGTTTGCCGTGGCCAAAGAGGTGCGTACCTCCACCGAGATTGGCGCGCACTCGATCAGCATGGCGGCTGCGGCCGTGCGACTGGCCGGGCAATTGTTTGAAAACCTGAACGAAGTCAAGGTGCTGTTTGTCGGCGCGGGCGAGATGATCGACCTGTGCGCCACCCACTTTGCCGCCAAAAATCCCAAGGGCATGGTGATTGCCAACCGCACACTGTCCCGCGGCGAGGAACTGGCCAGCAAATTTGGTGCCGAGGTGATGTGCCTGGCCGATATGCCGGATCGCCTGCATGAATTTGACGCCGTGATCAGCTGCACCGCCAGCACCTTGCCGCTGATCGGTTTGGGCGCGGTCGAGCGCGCCTTGAAGAAGCGCCGCCGCCGCCCGATCTTCATGGTCGATCTGGCCGTGCCGCGCGACATCGAGATCGAAGTCAAGGAACTTGAAGACGTTTACCTCTACACCGTGGATGACCTGGCCGGTGTGGTGCAAACCGCCCAAGCCAACCGGCAGGCTGCCGTGGCGCAGGCCGAGGCGATTGTCGATGCCGGCGTGCAGAACTTTTTGCACTGGGTGGACCAGCGCAGCACCGTGCCGCTGATCCAGGCGCTCAACGCCCAGGCAGACGCCTGGCGCAACGCTGAAATGGCCCGGGCCCGCAAGCTGCTGCTCAAGGGTGAAGACGTTGACACCGTGCTCGAAGCCTTGTCCAGAGGCATCACGCAGAAAATGCTGCACGGTGCCATGGCTGAATTGCGCGCCGGTGACTCGGCCGCCCGTGACCGCGCAAGCACGGCGGTCCATCACTTCTTCCTGCGCAAAGAGCGTTAGCTGGGCTGACAGCCCTTTGCGCCAACCGAGCGCACCCCAAGCCGCCATCGCGGTTCATGGTGACCGATGTCATCTTTTCGCCCTCTCATTCCTCCAGACAGTATGAAACCGTTTCTGCGTCAACAACTTGCCCGCTATGCCGACCGTTTGGGGGAGCTTGAATTCCTGCTCTCGCGCCAGGACATCATGAGCGACATGGCGCAGTTTCTGGTGCTTTCGCGCGAGCACACCGAGGTGGCGGCGGTGGCCAGCCGCTGGGCGCGCTACCAGCAGCGCGAGTCAGACCTGGCCGCCGCGCAAGACATGCTCAAGGACGCTGCCGACGACGCTGACATGCTGCAGATGGCGCAGGAAGAAGTGGATGCCGCCAGCGCCGAGCTGCAACAGTTGGAAGCCGAATTGCAGCGCATGCTTCTGCCCAAAGACCCCGACGATGCGCGCCCGGCGTTTGTGGAAATCCGCGCCGGTACCGGTGGCGACGAGTCCGCCCTGTTTGCCGCCGACCTGGCGCGCATGTACCTGCGCTATGGCGACCGCAAGGGCTGGAAACACGAGGTCATCAGCGAATCGGCCAGCGAACTCGGCGGCTACAAAGAACTGGTGCTGCGCATTGAAGGTGACAACGTGTATGGCGCGCTCAAGTTCGAGTCTGGCGGCCACCGCGTGCAGCGCGTGCCGGTGACCGAGACCCAGGGCCGCATCCACACCAGCGCCGCCACCGTGGCGGTGATGGCCGAACCTGACGAAGCTGAGGCCATCAAAATCAACCCGGCAGACCTGCGCATCGACACCTACCGCGCCAGCGGCGCCGGGGGCCAGCACATCAACAAGACCGACTCGGCGGTGCGCATCACCCACCTGCCCACCGGCATCGTGGCCGAATGCCAGGACGGGCGCAGCCAGCACAGCAACAAGGCCCAGGCCCTGAAAGTGCTCACGGCACGCATTCAGGAAAGGGACCGCAGCGAGCGTGCCGCCAAAGAGTCGGCCGAGCGCAAAAGCCTGGTCGGCAGCGGTGACCGCAGTGACCGCATCCGCACCTACAACTTTCCGCAAGGCCGCCTGACCGACCATCGCATCAACCTCACCTTGTACAAACTGCTGACCATCATGGAAGGTGATCTGGACGACGTGATCCACGCCCTGCAAGCGCATGAGGCAGCGCAGCAACTCGCGGCACTGGAACTCAACGCCTGATCCATCATGTCTTTCAAGCTTTGATTCTTACAAGGGAAATATGCCATTAGCCCTTATAGATAAAGCGCAGATAGCTACTTAAATCATAGTATTTATGCAGATGGACAATACCTTCCAAAGTCTGGCCAGTGCGCTGGCCGGTCTGCAAACGCGCGGTCTGGACCGGCTCGACGCCCAGTTGCTGCTGCTGCATGTGCTGGACATCCCGCCCACCCAGCGCGGCTGGCTGCTGGCGCATGACATCGACTTGCTGCCGCCCGACTGCAGCCAAGCCCTAGAGGCCTTGGCACGGCGCCGCCTGGCCGGTGAGCCGCTGGCCTACATCACTGGCAGCAAAGCGTTTTACGGCCTGAACCTGCAGGTCAACCGCGATGTGCTGGTGCCGCGCCCCGACACCGAAACGCTGGTGGACTGGGCGCTGGAGGTGCTGCCTGGTGGCGCTGCCGCCGTGCTGGACCTGGGCACCGGCAGCGGTGCCATCGCCCTGGCGCTCAAAGCCACCCGGCCAGAGCTGCAGATATGCGCCACCGACATGAGCCCGACTGCTCTGGCCGTGGCTCAAACCAACGCACAGCACCTGCAACTTGACCTGCAATTCGCGCAAGGCCCCTGGCTGGCCGCCCTGCCCGCCAACGCATCGCTGTTTGACTGCATCGTCTCCAACCCGCCCTACATTGCCGAGGGTGACACGCATCTGCCTGCGCTGGCATTTGAGCCGCAGCAAGCCTTGACCAGCGGTGCCGACGGTTTGGACGACCTGCGCCAGATCATCGCCAGCGCAACTGCACACCTCAAACCGGGTGGCTGGCTGCTGCTGGAACATGGCTTTGACCAGGCCGCCGCGGTGAAGCACCTGCTGGCGCAAAACGGCTTTGATCAGGTGCAGTCCCGCCGGGACCTGGCCGGTATCGCGCGCTGCAGTGGCGGCCAAAGACCCGCACAGTGAAAGCTTGAGAGCCCATCGCCACCCCGCCTGCAGGGACTGACGGACAATCAGCGTCCTTTCCCCGCACCAAGTTGCCCGCCCGTTGCCATGCCATCCCTCCCTCACCACCCCACTGACGATGTCGGCGACCGCCTGACCAACCTCGAAATCAAGGCCAGCTTCACCGAGGACCTGCTCGACAAGCTTGACCAGATCATCATCCGCCAGCAAGGCCAAATCGACCACCTGACGCAAGAGGTCGCCTGGTTGCGCCAGCAGGCCCCGGCGGAAAGTGCTGCTGCACCACGCAGCCTGCGCGACGATCTGCCACCGCACTACTGAACCCTGACCCCAACGGAAACAGGGTTATCAACCACACAGCAGCGGCTGAAAATGAAATAATCGCACCCTTATTTATTTGAGGTAGATCAATATCATGAGCGACACGCAAAAACGCATTGACGACCTCGTCAAGCACAACGACATTCTGCTGTTCATGAAGGGCACGGCCAGTTTTCCGCAATGCGGGTTTTCCGGCCGGGCGGTGCAAATCCTCAAGGCCTGCGGTGTCGAGCCCAAGGCCATCACCACCGTCAACGTGCTCGAAGATGCCGAGATTCGCGAAGCCATCAAGAGCTACAGCAACTGGCCAACCATTCCTCAGCTCTTTGTCAAGGGTGAATTCATCGGCGGCTCCGACATCATGATGGAGATGTACGAGAACGGTGAGTTGCAAGGCATGCTGGCCAGCAAAGCCTGACCCGGCCTCCTGGAGGCGCGGCAGGCGTAACCTCGGTGCGCTATGCCTTAAATAGCTCCCCGCGTTTTATGGATAAGGGCTACAGGCTATTTTTATCTGCAACCTGGTCGCCCCGGAGCAGCTTGATTTCCCAGTTTTTTTGCGCCGCCAGCACCGCGTTGGGGTAGGCCGCCTGGCCGCGCGAACCGTTGTAGCGACCCAGTGCCATGAACAGATTGCCGTTTTCGCGATCCAGATAGTGGCGCAGGATGACGCAGCCAAAGCGCAGATTGGTCTGCATGTGAAACAGCTTGCTCGCGTCGCCGTCACCGAGCAGACGCACCCAGAACGGCATCACCTGCATGTAACCGCGCGCGCCCACAGAGCTGACCGCGTATTTGCGGAAATTGCTTTCCACCTGGATCAAACCCAGCACCAGCGACTCATCCAGCCCGGCGCGGCGCGCTTCGTACCAGACGGTCTGCAAAAATTCCTTGCGTGTGGTGAAGTCGGCCTTCTTGCGCTGCAGCCGCTGGCTCGTGGCACCCAACCAGTGCAGGTAAAGCAGACGCGATTCGGTATCGGCAAACTCGGGGATCGGCGGTGCGGCATTGCCGATGGCCGAGCTCAAGGCCGTGCGCACCGCGTCGATCATCGGCTCTTCCACCTGCGCGCCAGCCCAGGATTGCTCTGGTAAGCATAGCGCTCCCAGACCGGAATATATGGGCCAGAGGCTCAAAACTTTGGATAAAGCGACACGTCTAGTTACCATGGCATTACAAGGCTCGCACCAGCGGTGCCGGGCCACCTCTTTGCGCAGGAGGCCTCAAACCCCCAGCTTCGCCAGCAATGCGCCAGCGATCTCGGTCAAGGGCACGGCCGTGGCGGCCGCGTCACGACGGTGCTGGTATTCCACATTGCCTTCTTTCAGGGCGCGGTCGCCGATGTTTACGCGGTGCGGCACACCGATCAGTTCCCAGTCAGCAAACATGGCCCCAGGGCGCTCGCCCCGGTCGTCCAGCATCACATCCACACCCGCCGCCAGCAGTTCGGCATACATCGACTCCGAGGCCGCCTTGACCTCGGGCGAACGCTCGGCATTGATCGGGCAGATCACCACGGTGAACGGTGCCAGCGCGTCGGGCCAGATGATGCCGCGCTCATCGTGGTTCTGCTCGATGGCGGCGGCGGGCAGGCGGGTGATGCCAATGCCGTAGCAGCCCATTTCCATGAACTGCGGCTTGCCGTTCTGGTCCAGAAAGGTGGCTTTCATGGCCTGGCTGTATTTGGTGCCCAGATAAAACACGTGGCCGACTTCAATGCCGCGCTCAATGGCCAGCTCGCCCTGGCCGTCGGGTGAGGCGTCACCCGCCACCACATTGCGCAGGTCTGCCACCATCTCAGGCTCAGGCAAATCACGGCCCCAGTTCACACCGGTGACGTGGAAGTCGGGCTCGTTGGCACCGCAAATCCAGTCGGCCATCACCGCCACGTCGCGGTCCACCACCAGTTTCACCGGTTGGAGCAGGTTCATCGGGCCCAGATAACCTGGTTTGCAGCCAAAGTGCGCTTCAATTTCGGGCACGGTGGAAAAACGGAAGGCGGCCAGACCCGGCAGCTTGCCGACCTTCACCTCGTTCATGTCATGGTCGCCACGCAGCAACAACAGCCAGACCTGGGTTTTGACGACTTCACCTTTGTCGCTGAGCGTGTCGCTAGCCAACACCAATGATTTAACCGTGGTTTGCAAAGGCACACCCAACAGCTCGGCCACATCGGCACAGGTGCTTTTGCCCGGTGTCGGCGTTTTCGTCATGGGCTGGCTGGGCGCAGCGCGCGCGTCGGCGGGGGCCAGCGCCTCGGCTTTTTCCATGTTGGCGGCGTAGTCGCTGCCAGGGCAATAGACGATGGCATCTTCGCCGGTCGCGGCAATCACCTGGAACTCTTCGCTCAAATCACCGCCAATGGCCCCGCTGTCGGCCGCCACGGCGCGGTAGGTCAGGCCAAAACGGTCAAAAATGCGCCGATACGCCTTAGCCATGACCTGGTAACTGGCTTTGGCGGATGCCTGGTCGCGGTCAAAGCTGTAGGCGTCTTTCATGATGAATTCGCGCCCGCGCATCAGGCCAAAACGTGGGCGGCGTTCGTCACGGAACTTGGTCTGGATCTGGTAAAAGTTTTTCGGCAGCTGTTTGTAGCTTCGGATTTCCTGGCGGGCGATGTCGGTCACCACCTCTTCGCTGGTGGGTTGCACCACAAAGTTATTGCCGTGGCGATCAGCGATGCGCAGCAATTCGGGGCCCATCTTCTCGAAACGGCCTGTTTCCTGCCACAGCTCAGCCGGTTGCACCACCGGCATCGACAACTCCACGGCACCAGCGCGGTTCATTTCCTCACGAACGATCGCCTCCACTTTTTGCACCACCCGCAGGCCCATGGGCATCAAGGTATAGATGCCAGCGCCCAGCTTTTTGATCATGCCGGCGCGCATCATCAGCTTGTGGCTCACCACTTCAGCATCGGCCGGGGCCTCTTTGAGGGTGGAAATAAAGAATTGGGAGGCTTTCATGGGAGGCGATTCACGATATGTCAGGGTTGTTACTCTTGATGCAAAGCAAACGCTGTGCATAATGGCCCCAATTTAAAAATTGGGGTTTGATTATGCTTGACCGAGACGGCTTTAGGCCGAACGTCGGCATCGTCCTGCTCAACCAGAAAAATCAGGTGTTTTGGGGCAAGCGTATTCGTACGCACTCCTGGCAGTTTCCGCAGGGTGGCATTGACCGGGGCGAAACCCCGGAGCAGGCCATGATCCGGGAACTGCACGAAGAAGTCGGGCTGCAGCGCGAGCATGTGCGCATTGTGGCCCGCACCCGTGACTGGTTGCGCTATGAGGTGCCGGACCGTTTTATCCGCCGCGATTCACGCGGTTTTTACAAGGGCCAGAAACAGATCTGGTTTCTGCTGCAACTGGTGGGCCACGATTGGGATTTGAACCTGCGTGCCACCGACCATCCGGAGTTCGATGCCTGGCGCTGGAACGACTATTGGGTACCGCTGGACGCCGTGGTCGAATTCAAGCGCGAGGTGTATGTCACCGCCTTGACCGAACTGTCGCGCTTCCTGCCGCGCAACGAGCATCGCAACCGTTTTTTACGCCAGGGCATCCGCCCGTCCGGCACGGAAACGGGCGGCGATGACACACCCGATGGCGCCCTTGACTTGCCGCCTGGTGCAAGTTGGGAACCTGATCCACAGACTGGAAATGAGCATGCTTGACAAAAATCACACCGCACGCCGGTGTGTATCCGCGCTGCTGGGCGCATTGGCCCTGACGCTGGCCTACCACGTGCATGCGCAAGTCGGGCCAGATGACCCGGATTGGAAAGAATCAGACGCCCCTACCCCGCCGACATTCAGCGCTGACAAGTTGTTGCCACTGGCCATGCCACCCTATGTCACGGTGACGTTTGGGATTGACCCAGCCACACTGACGATCACGCCCGACGGTATCGTGCGCTATGTGGTGGTGACCCGCAACAGCAGCGGCTCGGTCGCTGCCATGTATGAAGGCATCCGTTGCTCAACTGGCGAGGTCAAAACCTATGCCCGCGCGAATGGCACAGGTGCCTGGTCAGTGGTGACAGATCCCAAGTGGCGGGACTTTACCGACAACCTGCCCTCCAAACACGCCTGGGTGTTTGCCCGCCAGGCGGCATGCGATGGCCGCGCAGCCACTGCCAGTTCCACCACAGACATCGTCAGGGCCCTGAAAAAATAAGCGGCCAGGCAGGTTCGATTCAGCGGTGCAGCACCATGTTGTCGCGGTGCACCATTTCGGGCTCGGCCGCGTAACCCAGCAGCTTTTCAAACTGGGTGGAAGGCTTGCGGCAAAGCAGCCTCGCCTCGGAACTGGCGTAGTTGGCCAGGCCGCGCGCCACTTCCAGGCCGTCTTCAGAGCGGATGGCAATCACGTCGCCGCGCGAAAAATCGCCATCGACGCCAGTCATGCCGATCGGCAGCAGGCTGGAGCCGTCGCTGCGCAGTTTTTTCACCGCGCCAGCATCGACAGTGACCGAACCCTTCATCTGCAGATGATCGGCGATCCATTGCTTGCGCGCTTGTGTTTTCTGCGTGGGCGCTATCAAAAGCGTACCAATAGACTCTCCCTGGCAAAGGCGCAACAGCGCGTCCGGCTCACGCCCCCAGGCGATCACGGTGGAGGCACCGGAGCCCGCGGCGCGCTTGGCAGCGAGTATCTTTGTGATCATGCCGCCACGGCCCAAGCTGGAGCCCGCACCACCCGCCATGGCTTCCAGCGCCGCGTCACCGGCCTGCGCCACGTGCACAAACTTTGCAGACGGGTCCTTGCGCGGATCGGCGGTGTAAAGGCCTTTCTGGTCAGTCAGGATCACCAGTGCATCGGCTTCCACCAGGTTGGCCACCAGGGCACCGAGGGTGTCGTTGTCGCCAAATTTGATTTCGTCATTGACCACCGTGTCGTTTTCGTTGATGACCGGCAACACACCTAATTTAAGCAGCGTCAACAGTGTGGAGCGCGCGTTCAGGTAACGCTCGCGGTCAGCCAGGTCGGCGTGTGTCAGCAGCACCTGCGCGCTGCCCAGGCCGTTTTCACGCAACTTGGTTTCGTACATCTGCGCCAGACCCATCTGGCCAACGGCGGCGGCGGCTTGCAGCTCGTGAATCTCATGCGGGCGGGTCGTCCAGCCCAGACGCTTCATGCCTTCGGCAATCGCGCCACTGGACACCATGATGACCTCACGGCCCTGTTTCACCAATAGCGACATCTGACGACACCACTCGCCAATGGCCGCTTCGTCCAGTCCACGGCCTTCATTGGTGACCAGGCTGGAACCCACCTTAACCACCACACGGCGCGCATCCCGCAGGATGGCAGCATCAAAATCTTTAAGCATTTTCAGGCTCCAGCCCTTGTTGCATATGCGCAAGCAGCTATTGATTAAATAGCAATTAAACAGGATCAACGCCAGCGGCAAAACGCGGGTCAATCACCTCAGGGGCAGTTTCAATCTTTTTCTGGGCGCTGATGTGCTGGTACACCGCCTTGATCAGCGGCTCGCAGCCTTCACGGGTCAACGCCGAAATCTCAAACACCGGCCCCTTGAACTTGAAGCGCTTGACAAAGTCTTTCACCAGCGCGGCACGCTCTTCCTTGGGCACCATGTCGAGCTTGTTGAGCACCAGCCAGCGCGGCTTGTCGTACAGCTTTTTGTCGTACTTCTTGAGTTCATTGACGATGGCTTTGGCCTGCGCGACGGTGTCGATGGCATCGTCAAATGGCGCCATGTCGACCACGTGCAGCAGCAATCGGGTGCGCTGCAAATGGCGCAGAAACAGGTGCCCCAAGCCCGCGCCCTCGGACGCGCCTTCAATCAAACCGGGTAAATCCGCCACCACAAAACTCTGCTCCGGCCCAACACGCACCACGCCCAGGTTCGGGTGCAAGGTGGTGAACGGGTAGTCGGCAATGCGCGGGCGGGCGTTGGAAATGGCGGTGATCAGGGTCGATTTGCCAGCATTGGGCATGCCCAGCAGACCCACGTCAGCCAGTACCTTGAGTTCGAGCTTGAGGTTACGCTTTTCACCCGGCCAACCAGGTGTTTTTTGGCGTGGCGCGCGATTGATGGCACTTTTGTAGCGCAGGTTGCCAAAACCGCCATCACCACCCTTGGCAATGGTGATCACCTCGCCCGGTTTGAGCAACTCAAACAGAACCTCGCCGGTTTCGGCGTCGGTGATGATGGTGCCCACCGGCATTTTCAGGGTGATGTCATCACCCGCTGCGCCAAACATGTCTGAGCCCATGCCGTGCTGGCCGCGCTGCGCGTCGTAACGGCGCGAAAACCGGAAATCGACCAGCGTGTTCAGGTTTTCATCGGCCACGGCAAAGACATGGCCGCCGCGTCCGCCGTCTCCACCATTGGGACCGCCAAATTCCTTGTACTTTTCATGCCGGAACGAGACGCAGCCTGCGCCACCGTCTCCAGCAGAGACATCAATGTAGGCTTCGTCAACGAATTTCATGATATGGACTTTATAAACGAAAAACCCCGCGCCAGGCGCAGGGTTTTGAGGGGGATTGTCAGTCGGTTAAGCGACTGCAGTCACGCTCACGGTGCGACGGTTCATCGCGCCTTTGACATCGAAAGACACGTGGCCTTCGACTTTGGCAAACAGCGTGTGATCCTTGCCGATCCCAACATTCGCACCGGGGTGAAATTGTGTGCCACGTTGACGAACAATGATCGCGCCTGCGCTGATCAATTGGCCACCGTACATCTTCACACCGAGCATCTTGGGCTTGGAATCGCGCCCGTTTCGCGTTGAGCCGCCGCCTTTTTTGTGTGCCATGACTCTTGCTCCTTATGCAGAAATCGCGCCAATCAGCAGCTCGGTGAACTGTTGACGATGCCCTTGACGTTTTTGGTAGTGCTTACGACGGCGCATCTTGAAAATGCTGACCTTGTCATGTTTACCATGTGCCAACACCGTGACACTGACCGTTGCGCCGGACACCAAGGGCGTGCCAACCTTCAACTCTGCGCCGCTACCGACTGCCAGAACCTGGTCAAACACAATCTCTTGGCCAACGTCCGCAGCAATCTGTTCTACTTTAATTTTTTCGCCAGCAGCAACTCTGTATTGTTTGCCACCGGTTTTTATGACCGCGTACATATTAACCTCTTTGTATAGATCTCCACGAACGAATTTTCGCAGAGCCGAGTATTATGCCACAGACACCTTAAAAGCACCTGAGTGCAAGAAGCCAACGCACGCAGCACTCAAAGTCACGCGGCGTTTTCAAGTGATTCAGATCACGTAGCGAGCTTTCTATAATCCCGGTACTTTACTGAGCACACCGTCTTGCAAGCATCTACCTCACCCCCATCGTCTTTGCTGTCGTTCATCGCGCCGGATATGCGTGAGGTCGATCAAGTCATTTCGCAGCGCCTGGATTCCGGCGTTCCGCTGGTAGGGCAAGTTTCGCGCTACATCATCACGGCCGGGGGCAAACGGCTACGCCCCGCACTGTTGTTGCTGATGAGCGGTGCACTGGGGTTCAAAGGACCTGAGCGCTTTACCCTGGCGGCAGTGGTGGAGTTCATCCACACCGCCACTTTGCTGCATGACGATGTGGTGGACGATTCATCCCTGCGGCGTGGCAACGCCACGGCCAACATCACATTCGGCAATCCGGCCAGCGTCCTGGTGGGTGACTTTTTGTATTCCCGTGCCTTCCAGATGATGGTCGACGTGCGCAGCATGCCCGTCATGAGCGTGCTGTCGGAGGCCACCAACGTGATCTCTGAAGGCGAAGTGCTGCAGTTGATGAACATGCACAACGCCGAACTGGACGAAGAAGGCTATATTCACGTGATTCGCTCCAAAACCGCCAAACTCTTTGAAGCCAGCGCTCGCGTCGGCGCGATTCTGGCCAGTGCTTCACCCGAGTTGGAAGCAGCTTGTGCAGAATACGGTCAAGCCATGGGCACTGCGTTCCAAGTGATTGACGACGTGCTGGACTACACCGGTGATGCGGCGGTGATGGGCAAAAATCTGGGTGATGACCTGCGCGAAGGCAAGGCCACCTTACCCCTGATTGCAGCCATGCAGCGTGGCAGCGCCGAGCAGCGCGAGGTCGTGAAAAGCGCCATTGAAAACGGTGATGTGGATGCCATCGATGCCGTGGTGGCCATTGTCCGTGCGACCGGTGCCCTGGACGTGGCGCGCAACGCAGCTCGTGCAGAAGCCCAGCGCGCCATGGATGCCGCTGGCCGCTTGCCAAAGGGCGAGCACAGTGCGTGTTTGATACAATTAGCGGCTCAACTGCTGGACCGCCAGTCTTAGGTAGAACGGTCAAAAATTATTTCGGAATGTAGCGCAGCCTGGTAGCGCACTTCGTTCGGGACGAAGGGGTCGGAGGTTCGAATCCTCTCATTCCGACCAAACAATTCCTTGTAAATCAAGGACTTACAAAGCTCTACTCGTTGGGGCTTTGTTGTTTTTGAGCCCATTAGTGGCAAATTAGTGGCAAACCGAGCAGGTTCGCTCCACTTTTGCGCACCGAAGCTAAACCGCTGTCACTAGATGTAACTCCCAACCTTATGGCGTTTTGTCATGGCATTTATCGAAAAGCGGTCCCGTTTTGTCGTCGAGGTAATGAACTGTAAGGCCCTCACCCAAACCGTCCGGCTTCAAATGGCATCAAGCTTCTTCTCAGCCAAAAACTGAACGGCATCAGCAACACTCCAGAACATGGTATCGGCTTTGCCCAGCCCCTCAGGATCGCATCGATTGAGCAGGTCACGCACCGATGTCTTCACTCTGGCTAAGACCAAATCGATGCCGACGCCAGCCAGGCTCTGTTTGAGCTCCAAAAGACATTCCACT
>CAIVHU010000276.1 GCA_903905735.1 uncultured beta proteobacterium | reverse complement strand
GTTTTGCCGCTGCCGGAAGGACCCAGCAGCACGGTAAAACAGGCCGGGCGCACCAGAATGTCCACGCCCTTGATCACCGGCACACTCACCGAGTCCATGTGATAGGTTTTTTCAACGCGCGTCAGCAGCGCTACCGGGCCTTGCTGCGGCGTGTTGTCTGGCTCTTTGTCTGTCATGTCTTACCTCAAATCATGCGACTCATCTAGCCAGGCTATCGAAGGAAGAAGCGGCGGTGGGTGTTTCACCCTAATTATTACCTCAAGCGTCATGTCGAAACGCAGAAATGGCGAAGCTGTAGCTGGTAACGGTGGCAATACAATGTATGTATGATTAAATTTGACCCCAACCCAGTCAAGGCAACTGCCAATCTTAAGAAACATGGAGTGTCTTTTGACGAGGCTCAATCTGTTTTTTATGACGAGTTCGCGGTTCAGTTCTTTGATGAACAAAACTCAGCCGAGGAGGATCGCTTCTTGTTGCTGGGTATGAGTAGCCATGCCAGGCTGCTGCTTGTCTGCCATTGTGAGCGGGATTCTGGGAATTTGATACGTATTATTTCTGCCCGCAAGGCAACCAAACGTGAAAGTACTTTTTATGGAGGAGATCAAGCATGAAACCTGAATATGATCTTTCGACGATGAAATCGCGCAGAAATCCCTACGCGTCCAAATTAAAAAAGCCGGTGACGATGCGGCTCTCGGAGGATGTCATCAGTTATTTCAAAGGGATGGCTACCGACGCGGGTGTTCCTTATCAAAGTCTCATTAATCTGTATCTGCGGGACTGCGTGGCACAACACAGAAAAGTTCAAATTGCTTGGCAAAGCCCGCCTGTCGGCTGATACGCAGCGCTGGGATACGGTCTTGCGCTTGATGGGTTATCAACGGGTCAAAGGCCGAGTGCAAGATGTCGCTCTTATCCCGTGTCGTTGCTGACTTCCAACCGCACTGACATCGACCCAGCGATTCACCCGGCATAGACCGGGCGGCTGCCAGCCGTTCACTCAATGACCGGCAGGGCGCAGCCACCCAGGCAATATAAATACTCCGGAGTTTCTGCTACCGGCTGCTCGGAAAGCTGAACACCGCCCCTTCGCGCACGCCCGCGCTCGGCCAGCGCTGGGTAATCGTTTTGCGCTTGGTATAAAAGCGCACGGCATCCGGCCCGTAGGCGTGCAGGTCGCCAAACAGGCTGCGCTTCCAGCCGCCAAACGAGTGGTAGGCCACCGGCACGGGCAGCGGCACGTTCACGCCGACCATGCCGACCAGGATGTTGTCTGAAAAATAGCGAGCCGCTTCGCCGTCGCGCGTGAAGATGCAGGTGCCGTTGCCGTATTCGTGGGCATCGATCATGTCCATGGCTTCTTGCAGCGTCTTGACGCGCACCACGCCCAGCACCGGGCCAAAGATTTCTTCCTGGTAAATCACCATGCCGGGCTTGACGTGGTCAAACAGGCAGGGGCCCA
Organism: uncultured beta proteobacterium; assembly: GCA_903905735.1. GTDB lineage: Bacteria > Pseudomonadota > Gammaproteobacteria > Burkholderiales > Burkholderiaceae_C > Rhodoferax. Next base: position 1,789 of record CAIVHU010000276.1, on the reverse strand, counting down.
AAAAGTAGCCCGCGTCATGGCCGGGCACACTAACACCGCGGCCATCAACCACCAGCGTGGCACCCTCTTTCACGCCTTGATCGACGTAGCCCTTGACCTTCTCAAAATGCGGCTTGGTGACCAGCGGGCCCATGTCGCAAGAGGCGTCGGTACCGGGGCCGACCTTCATTTTGGCGATTTCGACCTTCAGGCCTGCCACCACCGCATCGGCCGTGGCATCACCCACCGCCACCACCAGCGGAATGGCCATGCAGCGCTCGCCACACGAGCCATAGGCTGCACCCATCAAGGCGCTGACGGCGTTTGCAATGTCGGCATCGGGCATGACCACGGCGTGGTTTTTGGCACCACCTAAAGCCTGCACGCGCTTGCCGTGACTGCATCCAGTGCTATAGATATATTCAGCAATCGGGGTGGAGCCGACAAAGCTGACGGCTTTGACGTGCGGGTCAGTCAGCAGGGTGTCGACGGCCTCCTTGTCGCCGTTCACCACATTGAGCACGCCCGGTGGCAGACCCGCTTGCAGCGCCAGTTGGGCCACCAGCAAGGCGCTGCTCGGGTCGCGCTCTGACGGTTTCAGGATGAAGGTGTTGCCGCAGGCCACGGCCATGGGCCACATCCACAGCGGCACCATGACCGGGAAGTTGAACGGCGTGATGCCCGCACACACCCCCAGCGCCTGGAATTCGCTCCAGGAATCAATCGCCGGGCCGACATTCTTGCTGTGTTCGCCTTTGAGCAGCTCGGGTGCGTAAGACGCGTATTCCACGTTTTCAATGCCGCGTTGTAGTTCGCCCAGGCTGTCTGAAAGCACCTTGCCGTGCTCGGCCGTGACCAAGGCGCAGATGGCCTCAGCGTTGTCTTCCAGCAAGACTTTTAGCTTGCTCATGACGCGGGCGCGCTTGAGCGGCGGCGTGGCGCGCCAAGCCGGGTAAGCGGCCTGGGCGTTGGCGATGGCCGCCTCGACGGTGAGCTTGTCAGCCAGCAGCACGCGCTTTTCGGCAGCGCCAGTGGCGGGGTTGAAAACATCGGCGCTGCGGCTGCCGCCTTGCACGGTTTGGCCGCCAATCAGGTGGCCGATGGTGGGCAGGGTGTTGCTCATAGGTGTGTCCAGTTCATATATAAAAAAGGCTTCCAGCCCTTATATCACGAGGGCTGGAAGCTATTGAAAAAAGAGTGTCTTGACGTTCAGGCCGTGGCGTTGAGGCATTCACCCAAGGCATTCACCAGGCTGTCAATCTGCTCTGGCGTGCTGATAAACGGTGGGGCGAGCTGGATGGTGTCGCCACCGTAGCGCACGTAGAAGCCTTTTTTCAACATCGCCATGCCAATCTCATACGGCCGTTTGGCGGGCTCGCCCGGGAACGGGTCGATGCTGAAGCCCGCCGCCAGACCCAGGTTGCGGATGTCGGTGACGTGTTTGCAGCCCTTGAGTGAATGCACCGCGTTCTCAAAGTGCGGTGCCAGCGCCTTGACGCGGTCCACCATGTTCTCGCGCACCAGAATGTCCAGCGTGGCAAGACCCACTGCGCAGGGCACTGGATGGGCCGAGTAGGTGTAGCCGTGGGCGAATTCGACCAGGTATTCGGGCCCACCGGCAGCCATGAAGGTGTCGTAAATCTCTTTCTTGGCCATCACCACGCCCAGCGGCTGCGCGCCGTTGGTGATCTGCTTGGCCGCGTTCAGGATGTCGGGCGTCACGCCAAAGTATTCCGAGCCGGTGTACGCGCCCAGGCGGCCAAAGCCGGTGATGACTTCATCAAAAATCAGCAGGATATTGTTGGCGGTG
>CAIVHU010000275.1 GCA_903905735.1 uncultured beta proteobacterium | reverse complement strand
TAGTAGGTAACACGGCCGTCCTGTTTCAAAATGCTAAGCGCCTCACCAATTCGTTGGGCACCTACCGGAAATCCGGCAATGAATGATTGCTTGAACATTGAAACCGCCTTGCCAAAGAGTGGGGTGAAATCCCAACTCTAGCCTACACCAATTCACACATAAGTGCTAAAAGCGTTTCCGATAATTTAAGCCTGCACCGTATGCGGATCAGGATGTCTGAATTTCCACGATTTGCAGCGGCTGGCCAGCTTCGAACGCAACGGCGGCACGGGATTTCATTTAAAGGCTCCTGCGGTTGGGCAACAAAGAAAATGCTTGGCAATTTGCCAGCGTCTCGTCAGAGCATATCGCCAAGACAAGAGCCGATTGTTAGGAAAGTCGACCGAATATCTCTGGAAATTTCCCGACCAAACGGTTCATTTTCGTTGTTTCTGGCGGCTACCTGCTGCAACCGCAGTTCTGTGGTCTGCCAAGTAGCTTTTCTTCGTACTTATCGAAAGAAGGTGCAAACATGGTCGGGTTGGTGCTGCTCATCGGCTTGGACGACATCACCCTGGCCCGACTATCATGGTCACCATGAAGCTTAGAAATCACCTCAAACCATGAGATTCATTGTCGTAGCTGTTGCAATGACTGCCCTGCTGGCGGCGCTGAAACTATGGACGTCGGAAACGAATGAGGCCTGGGCATCAACAACGGCTCTCATTGCCGGAGCGCTCGCTCTGATGGTGGTCGTCGGAATGGTGGTGGCATGGTTGCGCGACCGCCAGCGCCGACGCTTGACGGATTTACGCGACTCCGCGCTCTGGTGAGGGTCGCCAGGTCGAATGGCTTGACCTGGACTCACTGCTCCCAAAATGACGCGGCGCATCGAATGGAAGGAGTTGCAAGACCGCAGCCAATGGGTTCTGGGTGGGTTTGGCGCACAGACGCCAAAACCTGTTGCCATGAAGCTACATGACGAAAAGTGACCAAAACTTGATGAACTCGTGGCTGACTATGAACAATAAGGAAAACAACTCCAAATAGAGCCCTGACCCCTGTTGTACATCTCTACATAAAGGCTGATTGCTGTCGGCCAGGTAGCCGAAATGCCCGCCAGATAGCCGACGTTGGGTGGTCATGATTTGGCTGACCACGGTTGAAACAACGGGGGTGTGCAAACTCGCCTTTGGAGTATGCCCAGACACCTCGAAATTAGCGAGGGCCGTTCACTGCCTTTCAGCCAGGGCCTTGGCGCGGGATGCTCTGAATCGTTTCCACTGTATCGCGGAGCGTCACTGATACCGCCTGTCCAGAAAACAATGCTGCTGGTCAGCTGCAGGCGCATGTCTGCAAGACATGCGCATATGATTGTTTTGATGGGCACTTTTAAAAGCACGACTAGCAAGCACATTTCTACAGACAGGAAGCTGCGCGAACGTTTTCGTGCAATGGCACGATTGAATTTCTCCGCGTGCGCAAACGGGTTCACTCTGATTGAACTATTGGTTACAGTTGCCATCGTGGCCATAATTTTGTCGCTGGCGGCGCCATCATTTCAAGCTATGTTGATGAACAATCGCCTGACGGCACAAGCCGATGGTGTGACCTCCGCGCTGAACTACGCACGAAACACGGCGTTGAGCCAAGGTGTCAGCGTGCAGGTTTGCCCAGTCGGTTCAGTCAATTCAACCACTTGTGGTGCAAGTTGGGCATCCGGATGGATGGTAATTAGTGATCCAACGGGCACACCTACGCTGCTCCAAAGCCGACAGATACCGTCTACCAACCCGGTGCTTACTTCCACAGCAACCAGCGTCGTATTTGATCCACGCGGGTTGTCAACCACCCTGTCGAGCTTCAAAGTTTGCGACAACCGCGGAGCTGCTTATGCGCGGTCAGTGCAGGTATTTGCCACCGGAATGGTGCAAGTCGGCACAACTCCCGGTCAAGTGGCTTATGGTGTTGCCGCACTGACCTGTCCGTGAAAGCCAATCCACAATGAACTATCAATCCAAATACAAACAATCTGGCTTTACTTTGATTGAGCTTCTGGTCAGTGTGCTGATTCTCTCTTTCGGATTGCTGGGCATTGGCGGCATGCTGGGTTATGCGTTGAAATCTAATAGCTCAAGCTACTTGAAACAGCAGTCAGTGCAGTTGGCGTACAACATCATTGATCGTATGCATGCCAACAGCCAAATGGCGATCAGCGGCAGTTACAACATAAACAATCTGGTGACTAGCGGCGTAGCGACTCTTCCAAGCCAACCTACGCCCGATTGCAGCGCCGCTACTTGCACCCCTGCACAGATGGCACTCTACGACCTCTGGTACTGGCTGACCAATGAAGTTGCAGCAAAGCTTCCTGCGGGATGCGCATCAGTTACAACCGTCGCATCAGGCAGCAACACACTTGTCACTGTCACCCTGAGATGGAACGACAGTCCGGCGCAAAGCAAACTCGGAACTGCTACCTCATCCACAGCTACTGGGCACTCGAATCTGTCCCAATTTGTTACCCAAACCCTGCTATGAAACCCAGATTAGTCGTTCAACGCGGTTACACCTTGGTAGAGCTGATGGTGGCTTTGGCCATCGGGGTCATCCTGATCGGTGCCGTGATTGTGGTCTACCTGATACAGACACAAACTTACAAAACAACCAATTCGCAGGCCGGTATCCAGAATGCAGAAAATGCGATTGCAGCGTTGGTCACGCCGGTCATCCGGGCTGCTGGTTTTGTCGGTTGTTCAAATATCCAGCAGACTCTCACAAGCAATCTAAATCCGGGTGGCCCACCTCCTATTGGGACGCTTGCTACTCCCTCTATGCTATTTGCGTACGACGCTAACGGCACAGCCGGTACAGGCACCCTTTCCATCACCCAGGACAATCCTGCCAACGACAGTAATTTGACACACTGGACGCCAAACCTTGATGCTTCGCTCTTGAGCCAAGTCTTACCCGGTAGTGACGTGCTCGTCATGTTCGGGGCGACCCCCGGTAGCCAGCCCGTGGCGGTAACAGGCATAGGTGGAGGTGGTGCCACATTGACAGTCCAGGACGCGACGGGTCTGGCGGCTGGACAGTTCGCCGCCGTGTCTGATTGCAACGCAGCCACCATCTTTCAAATTACAGGTGTTACAGGGTCCACGCTCGCCCATGTCGCTGGTGGTAACTCATTGGACAACACGGCCGCGACTTTCGTTGTCAACGTGGACTACCAATTGATACCTGTACAGCAAACTGCGATTTACGTAGCAAAGGGTTCGGGAGGACAAAGCGTATTGACGCTTGCGATCTACAGCGGTGGTGTCTGGACGCCATCGCCTCTGGTTCCGGGGGTAGAGACCATGCAGGTTCTGTATGGCATCGGAGCCGCGGGCACCGGCGCGATTAGTCAATATGTCCCAGGAAGCAGCGCCCTGATAGGGACCAATACGGTGTATTCCATAAGGATTGCGTTTTTGATAGAGGGGCAGCCAGGATCTGCCAGTGCCAGCAATCCGACGCAATTTATTGTCTTGGGTACCACAGTAAACGTGCCGCAAGATACGCGATTGCGGCGGGTTTATGAAATGACTATCAATTTGAGGAATGCACTATGAACCGGCAGCACTTTTCAAGCCGGTCATCACAGCGCGCCAGCGTGTTGATTACAACGATGATTTTATTGATCATGCTGACCATGCTGGCCTTAGCCTTGGTCTCGCTCAATACCACCCAAACACGCATCGCGACTAACTCCGCTGACGCACAAGAAGCGTATCAGACAGCCGAAGGTGCGATCGCCCAAGCCGCCACAAATCTCCAAGCCGGTAATTACACGCTTGCCAGTTTCGTCGCCAACACAAATGGCTTGTATACGCTTAACACAGCCGCTGCTCCAATTTGGACTACGGTGAACTGGAGTAACACCGGCGCTATTCAGTGCACTACCTGTGGCGCGAGCACGCATGCGGCCTACATCATTGAATATTTACCACCGGTAATCGTACCTGGATCCGGGCCTAGACACGCTTATCGAATCACGGCCAGAGCGCTCGGGATTAGCGGCAAATCCCCTGTGACACTGCAAAGCACTATATTGACCCCTTAGTGCCCGACGCTTTGCGCTTTCCTTCTCTGTGCATACCCGATGGACAGCGACCAAACGATGACGGAGTTCCAGTATGAATCAAGAACCTAGACCCAAACGCAATTTCCTGAGTAAGCGTGGCACCCGGATGGCGCTGATGGGTGTTGTCGCCACCGGCCTTGTTGCCTCGTTTTCACTGATCGTGTCAGCTGGGGGTGCGCCGAGCCTATCTCTATCGCAGGTTCCACTCCAGCTCGCTACCCCGGTTCACCCACAAGTACTGATTGCTATTGGTAACTCAGAGTCTATGGATGGCAACCTGAGCGGTGCCATCATGGTGGGCTCGGGGTCTCTGGGTGCCGGCTTAAACACCTTGAACGCCTCAAGCTCACCGGTGAGTTATGCAGTGCCCACGGGGTTCACACCACCGGTGACTGCAGCAGATGGTTCCGGGAACGCCCCGTATACGCAGACCGTGGGTGGCAACCTGGTGGACAACGGACCCAGCCGCATGAACGTCGCCAAAGGCGGTGTTGCCGCCGTTCTCAATGCCTACATGCAAAACACCGATTTTGCGCTGATAAATTACAACACCTATTCGACTAGCACGTATACAACTTATGTCTATCAAATGTCGCCCTCCACAGGCGTCGGCTTCACTTTTACGAATACGCCGATTGCCCGCAATCCTGTCACCCCTGGCAACTACACGGTTGACAACCCCTGCTACAACTATCTGACCGCAACCTCCCCTACCGTGCAATGGGACTGCACGCAAATGGTTAATTCAGGGCTGTATACGTCGCCCACGCTCAATACCAACAAATATATGTTGATTGGGGCATCCAGTGATGATCCCAACGTGAATGACGTTCTGTATGCGGGATATATCGACGGCTTGTTCGTGAATTACGGATCGAGCTCCCCACCCTTGGGCAATTTCACCTTGCAGCAATACAACAACGGTCAGGTAAGTTCGTCGTACAGTTCCACGACCTCAGGGGTGGCGTTGACAACAACGCCTACGAATGCGGGCTATGTCCCCACTTCGCCGCAGGTGATGTACGCCATGCGCGGCTTTGGGTATGGCGGCGGACAGTCCTCCAATACGGGCAAGGTCGTAGTGCCGATGACCACCGCCGGGACCAGACCCACCAGCGCCTCGGTAGCGGCGGCGATTGCCACGTTCACGCAATATCTCCAGCCCGAGACAAATAACCCAGGCACCGGCGAAATTAAATCCTCGGCAGGCCAGGCCGCAACCGCGGGTCTTCTCACAGGAGCAATGAATTATCTTGCGACGACCACAGGAACCGATGCTTGCCCCCCGCAGAAATATGTCGTGCTGATTTCAGACGGCCTGCCGACCATGGATATGAACGGAACACCGTGGCCGCCGTTGGGTAGTGTGTCCGGCAACGCGTGGGGTGAATACGCAAACTTCAATACCGATGGTTCCCTGACACCTTCCAATACCAACGACAAGGCGCTCGCCGATACGATCAACGCACTGACTGCGCTGAAGGCTGCAGGCGTCAATACTTACATCATCGGCTTGGGTGCCGGCGTTGACCCGACCCTGAATCCAGCAGCTGCAAATACGCTTAAGGCCATGGCGATGGCTGGTGGCACCAGCGTGGCTTATCCCGCGACAAGTCCGGCTGCTCTGGTGTCCGCGCTCAATACCATTCTGATTTCTATTCAGGCAGGTTCACTTTCGACTACTCAGTCTGCCGTCAACTCCACGGTCCTGAAGGCCGGTAGCGTGCAGTATCAAGCGAGTTTCACCTCCAACGATACCCCCTATCAGGATTGGACTGGTGATCTGCGCAAGTCAGCTCTCGACCCAACTACGGCGCTCCCGACAGGTTCAGCTTTATGGTCAGCGCAGACCTTGCTCGATACCAATGTGGCGAGTGGCGGCTGGTCGACTTCTCGAAACATTGTCACTTGGAATCCCACCTTGAATAGCGGATCGGGTGGTGGTACGCCGTTTGTCTCGGCGAACTTGAGCTCAACGCAAGCGGCGCAGCTTGGGGCCACCGCCGCGCAGCAGTTGGCTACATTGCAATATATTCGAGGCGATCAGAGTCAAGAGTTACACAATGGCGGCGCGTTTCGGAATCGCTCGCATATTTTGGGTGACATTGTGAACAGCACACCGCAGTACGTTGGGGCGCCTGCTGGCCTCTATTTTTCTGCAAGTTATTTCAGTTTTGTAACGGCCAAAGCAGCTCGCTCGGCCATGCTGTATGTCGGCGCCAACGATGGCATGCTGCATGCCTTCCAGGCAGCCACTGGGCAGGAACAGTTCGCTTTCGTGCCCAACGGGGCATTCGCCAAACTAAAACAACTGACCGCACCGCTCTATAACCAGAGTCACCAGTTTTTCGTTGATGGCTCACCGCAATCCGGTGACGTGCAGTTCAGTGATGCCAGTTGGCACACGTTGCTCGTAGGCGGTGAAAATGCGGGCGGGCAAAGCATTTATGCGCTGGACATTACAAACCCGGCAACCCTCACCACTGAAGCCGCTGTCGCCAGTGCCGTATTGTGGGAGTTCACGGATGCAAACATGGGTTATAGCTACGGAACACCCGAACTTGCGCCGGTCAACGCGACAGCCTCCAAATTTGCTGTTTTCTTTGGCAATGGCTATAACAGTGCCAATCAAAGCCCATGGCTTTACGCAGTGAATCCTCAAACCGGCGCAAAACTTGCAGGGATTGATTTGTGCGCCGCCGTCTCTGCAGCCCTGCCAACGGCTTGCAACACGTCTATGCCAAATGGCTTGTCGAGTGTTGCTGTTGGAAATTCTGATGGCTTGGTTGGCGCACCTATCACGCAGGTGTATGCCGGTGACCTACAGGGAAATCTGTGGGCCATTGACGTATCCAACGTCAACCCTTCTGCTTGGACGGTACGTCTGCTGTTTCAGGCGCGAGATTCGAGTGGCACCGCGCAACCCATCACCACCAAGCCGGTGGTGACGCCAAATCCTAACTTTCCCAATCAAGCGGGTAATTTTGTCATGTTCGGTACCGGTCAGTTTCTGACTGCATCCGATCTTGCCAGTACTCAAACCCAAACGGCTTACGGCGTGTGGGATACAGGTGCCACGTCCCCTTACACCCGTGCCAACCTTCAATCGCAGACCCTCAGTCTAGTGACTGCCGCCATATCCGGATTGCCACAAGACATACTGACTGATACCAGCAATGTGGTCAACTTTGCAAGCCAAATGGGCTGGTATGACGATTTAGTAACTCCCGGGCAACGCTTCATGACAGACCCTTACTTGCTCAATGGCTTTTTTATTTCAACCTTAAACACTCCGCCAGCAAGCGCATGCAGTGCCATACCCAAAGCAATGTTTCTGGAGATCAGTTACGCGACGGGTGGGGCACCTGCGCAACCGATTCTTGATGTCAACGGTGACGGCGCGTTCAACAGCTCGGACCAATATGGAGGGAAGAATCCTGTCGGTATCTCGGTCGGACTAGGATACGCTAGTGCCCCGACCATCCTTACTGCTCCGGGTAAGCCAACACACAAGAACATCACCCTGTCCAGTGGAACGATGTCGTCTATCATCAATAAAACAAGCAACCAGCGTTTTACGGCATGGTGGCAGATTCAATAGGGAATTCGTGATGTGCATATTCCAGCCTTTCGTTCCGACGCGTCGAAATAGCAGCGCGAAAGGCTTTACCCTCATAGAGTTAATGATCACGGTGGCTATTGTGGGCATCATCGCGACAGTCGCCCTGCCGTCTTACCGCGCCTATATTTTAAAATCGCGCCGCGCCGATGCTATGTCGACGCTCTCTCAGGCACAAACAACCTTTGAACGTTGTTATGCCGCCAACTTCACGTACGCAGTGCCACCTTGCACCGCTCCATCGGCAACTTCGCTCAATGGGTTCTACTCTATTTCAGCAGTCAGCACTGCAACCACTTACACAGTAACGGCGTCAACGACTGGTTCGCAGGTTGCAGATACCACTTGTCAGCAGATGACACTGGACCAAGCCAATCAGAAGACTGCAATAGATAGCCTCGGCGCCACGCAACTGAGTTGTTGGAATCCCTGACAGTAAATAAAGCAGAATTCTGAAAATGCGGGCAGAGGGGTTTGACACAGTAACCGCCAGGTCTGCTCAAACCTGCTCATTTTCCCTAAACAGTTGAATTTCAACTGTTTAGGAGATTTGCATGGAAAACCTCTGCTCGATTGGTGAGCTGGCGGCTGTTCTGGGTGTGGTCATCATCACGTTGCGTCGGTGGCACGCAGCAGGCACCTTGGTGCCCGCAGGCCCAACCCCAGGAGGGCACAGACGCTACGACATCTCGCAGGTCCGTCAAGTGCTCGGGCACGGGCTGGCCGGTCCAACCGAGGAACAAGT
>CAIVHU010000274.1 GCA_903905735.1 uncultured beta proteobacterium | reverse complement strand
TGCGTCACACCCTTCCAGAATTTCTCTTGACTTCGGACCAAACCAATACTCTGGCGAAATTCATCGTCGACAGACAGGACGCCAGGAGAATGGAATTGTTCAGGCTCGCCGGGTAGTCGAAAACTCGGCACTCTTGAGTTCAAATCTATAGTCATGGTCGTCAAGACCCCGCTGGCATCTCTTTTGATGATGTATTTGTGACGGGGGCATCGAATGCCGCTCCGGAACCTGAATCTATCGCGTTGGTTGGCATTGCATTAGCTGGGCTGGGTCTAAGTCGACGCAAGGCAAAGAAAGCCTAGCACGCTTGATTCCGAGATCATCTTTGCACGGATCAGTCCGCGCATGAATGGATCATCTAGTCCGACTCAACTAATTGCACTGCTAACCCAGTAACCTTCATAGGGAATTTGATCATGAAATCAAGAAGTATGGTCGCGCTTGTAGCTGGACTGACGGTAGGTTTCGCCAGCCTCTACGCCAACGCCGCGCTGGTGACGGAAACTGCAGGAGGCGTTGGCGTGGTCTACGACTCAGTCAACAACGTCACCTGGACACAGAACGCGAACATTCTGGGCACGATGGAGGGCGGTGCTGCACCTCAGTCCGATGCTTGGTATGCGGTTGTGAACAAGGTTATTGCCGCCAGCGGCGGCAAAGTCTGGTCTCTTGATCGTTCGACTATGTTAAACGTTACAGCCTTTGATTTCGGGGAGATGGGAACGGTCAATTTTCTTGGGGCCGAGGCTTTCACGGCTTACCTGAACTCGGTGGATTACGGTGGTTCCAGTCACTGGAGACTTCCGACCCTTCAGGCCTACTACGACCCTGGAACCGACCTCGCGCCTTTAGGCATGGCTGAATTTGCCCACCTGTTCTACGACGAGCTCGGCGGTACGCTCGATAGCCCGATGCCCGTGGGGCCGTTCACCAACGTGGGTGGGCCTGGTGCATACAATCAGTACTGGACGGACATCGAAAACTTCCTCAGACTCGGTGGCGGTTCCTATACTTCGACCGGCGAGTTATTTGGCTTCGATGCCGACAATGGTCGCTGGTACTCTGGCGGCGGGGAACTTGCTTGGCTGGTCACCGACGGTGCCCTTCCTGCTGACCCCAATGGAGGTGGTGGCACTAACATTCCTGAACCGGGTACTCTTTTGTTGTCGATGTCTGCTATGGGTGCGCTGTTGGCGATGCGACGTCGCCGCACCCGGGAACTGGAGCGGCAGGTCAGCACAATACCTGCTCTCTGAAATCTACTGGCACCATGCTCTGCTAGGAGCCTGTCGGCGGTACCACGCCAAAATAGCTGACTTGACGTAACGCCCGTCGCATCAACAAGACTGGGTCTGCCAAATCGTAGCACTCGATGACGGCTATCCGGCGGCCATTTCGGCAAGTTGGTTGACCGCAACCAGCCTTTATGCAGAGATGTACATAAGGCTGTTATGCACATTTCCCAGTTATGAACAGTTTGCGGTTGCAGTTCGCTTGGAAGCCGCGTGGATATTGACTCTTGCCGGATTTCACGAAGTTCCTTCTCACCATAATTCTGTTGCTTTGCGCACCCCAGAATCTTCTAGTCATGCGTTTCGTCAGCAGTGCATACATGTCAAGTTTTCGTGCCCAAAGTCATCCCTCGCCCAATGGGGCAGGTGTCAATCAGTAGCTTGAGACTCGCAAAACCACCTTCACCAATAGCTCGCCTTTTGAAGTCTTGGCCAGATGCAAGTCGATGGAATTATGTAGAGAACAAAAGACGCCAAGATGGTAAATTTACCAATGACAGGCGGATAGTTTCGAACGGCAACTGCCCATAACTGGGAACTGTGCATAACAGCCTTCTGCAGTCGTAGCGCTTCAACAGATTAGACCATTTCTTTCTTATATTTCGGCGCGCATTTCAACCATACAGCGCGCTCCACGAGTTCGGGATTCGCCCATGTATGCAGTTTCCAACTCCGCGACCAACTCGCGTGCAAGCTTCATTGACCGATGTAAACCAGAAGGCACACTGTAGCCGTCCATTGACTGCTGCGCTATCTTGCGCAGGCAGGCGTTAATTACTGATGTTGGAGCGCCAAGCACTTCACTTTCATACCGAGATAAGCAACTCCGATCCACTCCAAGAAGTCGAGCGAATGCCGCCTGAGTTGAATCTGCGCGAGCAGCACGGATCAATTCACCTTGGCTTGTTGGAAAAGTCTTAAGCACCATGTGTGCCATAGTAGCATGATGTGCTGTTATTACACAATCAGCATTGTGTACTGAATTGCCCCGACGGACTTAGATTGTTGAGGGAGCTACGTGGGCCTACGAAGTGACAGGTCCGACGGACTTTGACCGCAATGATTCAATTAAAGAAATCAACAAGTTAGAGCCAGACTTTCCGACGGACATCGTTTTCTTTGATCACAGCGCGGGCGCGGCATGCTGCTAAGCTTCCAGCATGCACAAAAACACCGATTCCGCGCCCACTGAGCTCAAACAACCGCATCGCATCAACCTCGGCCTGCAAGGCGGCGGGTCGCACGGGGCCTTCACCTGGGGCGTGCTGGATGTGCTGCTGCAAGACCCGCGCATCCACCTCGAAGGCATCAGCGGCACCAGTGCTGGGGCCATGAATGCCGTCGCGCTGGCGCACGGCTTTGCGAAAGCGCAGGGCAAAGCCAAGACCGACCCACGCGAGGCAGCGCGCGAGTCATTGGCCGACTTCTGGAACGGCATCGTGGCTATGGGTGCGCTCGGCCAGGCACAGCGCGCCCCCTTTGACTTGATGTTTGGCATGGCTGGCATGGACAGCACGCAGACCGGGCAGTGGGCCGACGCGATGGCCCGCGCTTGGTCGGGCTCGATGTCGCCGTACCAGGCGAACCCGCTGGACATCAACCCCCTGAAAGACTTTGTTGAGCGGCAGATCGATTTTGAGCGCCTGGCTGCGTTTGACGACCTCAAAGTGTTTGTGCTGGCCACCTGCGTCAGTACCGGCAAGGCCGAAGTGTTTACCGGCAAGCGACTTACGGCCAGCGCGGTGATGGCCTCGGCCTGCCTGCCAATGATGTTTCAAGCGGTGGAGATCGAGGGCGAGTTCTACTGGGACGGCGGCTACGCGGGCAACCCGGCTTTTCACCCGCTGATCTATGAGTGCGACAGCCGCGACATCCTGCTGGTGCAAATCAACCCCATCAAGCGTGACAAGCTGCCCACCAGCGCGGTGGAGATCATGGACCGGCTCAACGAGATCACCTTCAACGCCGCTCTGATCGCCGAAATGCGCGCCATCGACTTTGTCAAACGCCTGCTCAAGGAAGGCAAGCTCAACCCCGAGCATTACAAGGATGTGCTGCTGCACCGCATCGACTGCGGCGAGGTGCTGGAGCAACTTGGTGCCGCCACCAAGTTGGCCACCGATGCCAGCCTGATCCACGCCCTGCGCGACCTGGGACAAAGCCACGCGCGCCAATGGCTGGCGCAACACGCTGGCGACCTGGGTGTGCGCTCGGGCGTCAACATCGCCCAAGACTATCTGGACGACCTGCGCGTGCCGGTGCGCCAGGAACGACGCTCACACCTAGAAAAATAAATCAGCTTTTTTCACGCCCCTGTGTAAGTTCTGAATATCCACGACGACTGACTGAGGCAAACAGGCGCTGAGCACCATCAGCACAAGCCCTGTTTGCACCGCGACCTCACCTCGTTCAAGTTCTTAACTTTCAAAGGAAACACCATGTCATCCACTTTCAAATCCGCTGTCGCGTTGGCCACCACCGCAGCCGCCCTGTTTGCCATGGGCTCCGGCGTCACCACCGCCCAGGCGGCCGGCATGTCGGTCATGTGCGCCGGCATCAACAGCTGCAAAGGTCACTCGGACTGCAAAACCGCCAAAAATGATTGCAAAGGCATGAACAGCTGCAAGGGCATGGGCTGGAATGCGAAGGCATCCGCCGAGGAATGCACGGCGGCTGGCGGCACAGTGATGAAATAAATCGCCAGCCACGGCAACAGGCCCGCGTCAAACCGGGCCTGTTCTGCACTATGAACAAGACACTTTCATGAGCGCCATTCAGGGCTTTGGTGTCGGTCTGCGCACCGAACACTATGCAGCATTTGAATCTGAAGCCCAGCCGCGAGTGGACTGGCTGGAAATCCTGTCCGAGAACTACATGGTTCCCGGGGGTGCGCCCTTGTGGCACCTGGACCGCATCCGACGCGATTTCCCGATGGTGATGCACGGTGTGTCGCTCAACATTGGCGGCACCGACCCGCTGAACCTGGGTTATCTGCGCGATCTGAAACAACTGGCCCGGCGGGTGCAACCAGCGTGGGTCTCCGACCACCTGTGCTGGAACGGCATCAACGGCCTGAACCTGCACGACCTGCTGCCCGTGCCGTACACCGAAGCCATGCTGCACCATGTGTGCAACCGCATCGCGCAAGTGCAGGATGTTCTGGGGCGGCGCCTGGTGCTGGAGAACCCGTCCACTTACGTGGCGTTCGCGGCCAACGAGATGCCCGAGTGGGAATTCATCGGCGAAATGCTGCGTCGCGCCGACTGCGAATTGCTGCTCGATGTCAACAATGTCTATGTCAGCAGTGTCAACCATGGCTTCAACCCGCGCCACTATATTGACGCCATAGCGCCAGACCGTGTCCGACAGATCCACCTGGCCGGGCATGAAACCCGGGATGGCCACCTGATCGATACCCACGACCAAGCGGTATGCCCTGCGGTATGGCAGCTCTACGACAACACCCTGCAGCGCTGTGGCCCGGTGCCCACCATGATCGAGCGCGACGACAACATTCCGCCTCTGGCGGAGTTGCTTGATGAGCTTGATCAGGCGCGTCACATCACGGCATATCGCCTGATGGCAGACGAAGGGGCGACATGACCATTTCCCAATCGCAGATGGCGCAGTTCCAGACCGCGCTTCTGAACCAAAAAACACCGGAAACCGGCTTGCTGTCAGCGCGAGGCGCTACACAATTTGAGGTGTACCGCAACGCCTATCGGGCCAGACTGCGATCCGCTTTGCGCGACAACTTCGAGACTTTGCCGGAGGTCATGGGCGACGATGCCTTTGACGCGTTGGCTGAGGCCTACATCGCGGCTGAGCCTTCAACACATTACTCATTGCGCTGGTTTGGACACCGACTGGTCGAATTCATGGCCAGCAACGACGGCCTGGTAGCGCACCCGGCCATGACAGATCTGGCTTGCATGGAATGGGCCCTGCGCGCTGCCTTTGACGCTGAACAGGTGCCTGAATTGACGGCTACCGACCTGGCTGCCTTGCCTGCCAACGCGTGGCCCGAGTTGCACCTGGTTTTGCACCCATCGGTGCGGTTGCTACAGCTGCAATGGGCGGTGGGCCCGGTCTGGCACGCCTTGAAAACGGGGCAAGTTGACGTGCCCGCACCAGAGGCTCTGCATCACCCTATGCTGGTCTGGCGCAATGGTTTGCAGCCCCAATGGAAATCCCTGACGGATGCCGACGCCAAGTTTGTCCATGGTCTTCAGGCCAGCTTGAGCTTTGGTCAGATTTGTGAGGATTTGTGTCAAACGGTTGGCGAGGCGCATGCTGCGCCAACCGCCGCAGCAGTATTGCGCCAACTGGTGGAGACGGGCGCGATCGCCGGTCCGTGAACGGCAACGATGCCTACCGCGCAGTGCGGATGCCTCACCACCTCAACGCCTTAGGCCGGATGCACAAGCCTGGCCAGGTAGTCAAAAAACAGGCAGTACAAGGCAATGGGCAAAGGCAGACCCAGCAACGTGCCTGCCATGTAGTTTCTGAACCTGATACCGGACATAGCCAGCGTGTAGTTCAACGCCGGCAGGGTCTGGAACAGGGTGCGCAGTACCACCACGTTGCGAATCGGCTGCGCATGCAGTTGCGAGATCAGCTTGCTTGCCCATTTGTTGTCCAACCGCCGCACGGCGTCGCCACCCACCCAGCGAACTGCCAAAAAAGTGAACATACAGGACACGCTGGCGGCGACATAAGTTTCCAGACCACCGGCCAGTTTGCCCAGCACCAGCACCGCTGCCGCGAGAAAAATCCAGCCGGGTACCTGTATCAGGTTACCCAAGGTAAACAGCAGCACAAAGATGGCCAAACCCCTGCCTTGGTGGTCTGCCAACGTCTGTCGCAAAAACGGCAGACTGACGTGCTGGCGCAGACCGCTCCACTGTGCGCCAGCAAACAGCACAGCCAGAAACAGCAGCACCAACACCAGCCGCCGATACCGGTGCCAGAGGAGTGGCAGGCTGCTCTGAAAAGTCATGATGGTTTGTCTGGACACGATGGCTCCGCTGGGGCTTGAATGCACGTTAGTCGCCGAGCATTCACTTTTCTTACACGCCACAAATATTCAGGCGATGTGTAAGAAATGACCATCGGTTTCGACCCATGATCTGACTGGCAAAAATTGACCAGCTTAGAATCCCGCCACCATTCATTCGGACTCCTTCATGGCCAGTTTCGAGCAGCAGATTGTTGAACTTCGTGATTACATGTTGAAGTTCGCCCGTTTGCAATTGCGAAATATTGCCTGGGCAGAAGATGCCGTTTCAGAAACGGTGCTCGCGGCGCTGAGCAAACCACAGGCGTTCCAGAATCGCTCGCAGCTCAAAACCTGGCTGATCGGCATCCTCAAGCACAAGGTGATTGACATGCTGCGCCTGCATGGCCGCGAGGTCAGCACCACACCTCTGGGCGAAGACGACACGACTGACCCGCTGGATTACATTGGTTTCAAACCCGATGGCCATTTCATGGAAACGCCGTGCGACTGGGGCAACCCCGAGCAAGACCTGAGCAGCCGCCAGTTTTTGACCATTATGGAAGCCTGCACCAACCAACTGCCCGCCGCCCAGGGACGACTTTTCTTGATGCGCGAGTGGCTGGAGTTCTCCAGCGAAGAGATTTGTAAGGAACTGAACCTGACCCCGACCAACCTGTATGTGCAGCTGCACCGCGCGCGTTTGCGTTTGCGCGAATGTCTGGAACTGAACTGGTTTGCCCAACCCTTGAAAACATGATGACCCAACTCCCCCTGCAGCGAAGTTGCAAGCAGGTCACCGCCCTGGTGATCGCCCGCGAAGACCGCGACCTGCCGTGGCAGGAGCGCCTGGCGGTGCGTATGCACATGGCCATCTGTGTCGCTTGCCCCATCTTCGAGCGCCAGGTATTCACCATGCGCAACGCCATTCGACAGTGGCGCCAGTACGAGGAGAACGGCTCCTGATGCCTGCTGATAAGCACAGGCCGCTTCGCTGTCCACACAACGAATGCGGGCTTTTTTTGCCATAACGCAAAAAAAGTTCTGAAAATCAGGAACTTGTCGTATCATCCGCTCCGTATTGCTTTTTTGATAGCGGTACGTGGTTTGCGGTGAATGCCAGTTTCGCGTCTTCTCTAAGTCTTCAGTGGTTTGGTTGTAGCGGTTATGGACTCCATCGCGTTTTGAGTTATTTTGAGGAGTCCTTTCATGGGCAACAAACTTTACGTAGGCAACCTGCCTTATTCCTTCCGTGACGATGACCTGCAACAGGCATTCTCCCAACACGGTTCCGTTACCAGCGCCAAAGTCATGATGGAACGTGACACTGGCCGCTCCAAAGGTTTCGGTTTCGTCGAAATGGGCAGCGATGCTGAAGCGCAAACCGCGATCAATGCCATGAATGGCCAACAATTCGGTGGCCGTGGCCTCGTGGTCAACGAAGCCCGCCCGATGGAACCGCGTCCTCCCCGCTCTGGCGGCGGCGGCTTCGGTGGTGGCTCTGGCGGCGGTGGCGGCTACGGTGGTGGCGGTCGCTCTGGCGGCGGCGGCGGTGGTGGTTACGGCGGCGGTGGTGGTGGTGGCGGCGGTTACGGCGGTGGCCGTAGCAGTTACTAAGCACTCGTTGCTTGACTCGGGCTTCGCCCCGACACAGAAAAGGTCCTTCGGGGCCTTTTTTGTTTTCCGGCCCTGGTTCAGGAATCAGTGCGGCGCGGCTTGCGAGGTCGTCCGGCAAAGGCCTTGTCAAACACGGCATTGGGTAGCAGGCGCAGCAGTTTGGCCACCACACCCATTTGCCAGGGAATCACCCGGTAACTGCGGCCGGCCTGAATGAGATCAAAGGCTTTTTTGGCAAACACGTCGGGTTGCATCAAAAACGGCATGCTGTAGGCGTTGTTTTGTGTCAATGGCGTGGCAATGTAGCCCGGGCACAGGGTGACGACCTTGACACCTGTGTTGCGCAACTCACCACGCAGGCTTTCGCAATAACTGATCACAGCGGCCTTGCTGGCGCAATAGCCACCGTGCCCCGGCAAACCCCGGATACCCGCCACGCTGCCGATGCCCACCAACGTGCCCGAACCGCGCGCCACCATGGGCCCGATGAACGGGCCAAACGTGGCGGCCACACCCATCACGTTGGTGGCCAGAATCTGCGCCATCACGTCCAGATCTTGCGGGCGTGACGAGTCCACGCCGATGCTGATGCCGGCATTGGCAATCACCACATCGGGCACGCCCTGACGCGCCATGCAGTCCTTCGCCATGCTTTGCATAGTCGGCACATCAGTGACATCAGCGCTATAAATTTGATATCTGTCGGCGCTTATTCCACTTGGGCTAAGCCATGTTTTTATCATCTCCCCACGGCGTGCTACCAGCGTCAGTTGCCAGCCCTGTCCGGCGTAATGCAAGGCCAGCGCCTGCCCCAAGCCGCTGGAGGCACCGGTGATCAAGACAAGCCGAGCCATGGTCATCCCGGCCACCCGTCAGCGCGTATGGCCAGGAAACAGCACGCCCTTGACACGCCCGTCCAATTGGATGATTTGCTTGCGGTTGTCAAAGTCCATGCGGTCAGCGGTGAACTGATCTTGCCCATGCGTCAGGGTCACAGGCAGGCTGGAGCTGACCTGCTCGGTGTTGATGAAGGCGTGCAACTGTTCCCCTTTGAACGTCATCACCGGCTGCTCTTTGCCATTGGCGCTGACGGTGGCTGCGCGCAACACTTGGGCATCACCTATCAGGGTCACCTCAGAGCCATCCCGGTTGCTGAGTGCGCGCTGCGCGGTGGCAGTGGTCAGGTGGCCCTGTTCATCGAACGAACGGATCTTCACTTGGTCAATTTCAATCATGTCGGTATCTGGAAAATGGCGCAACTCGGTGCCTTTGACCTCGCTTTTGAGCTGGCCCTGGGCATCAAAGGTCGAGACCGCAAATTGGCGCATGAAGTAGTCGGGCTGATGCTGCACAGCGACTGCCGTCGCGGTGGTGCCGGTGATCGGGGTGCTGCGCACCAGCCAGTAAGTAGCCATGGCAAACACCCCCATCAGCAGCACCGGCAGGTACAGCGTCAGCCGCTCCCACGCCCAGCGCAAGCGGTTCACCGCAGGGACTCTTCAAGCAGTTGGGCATACCGCCCGCTGGCGACCAGCAGCAGGTCGCACAGCTCGCGCACCGCGCCTTCGCCACCGCACAAACGGGTGACGTGATGCGCTGTAGCCACCACCTCGGCTTGGGCGTTGGGCGGGGCGCAGGCAAACGCGCAACGCGTCATGACCGGCAGATCCGGCCAGTCGTCGCCCATGGCAGCGGCTTGCGCCCAGTCCAGCCCCAACGCTTGCAGCGTGGCATGGGCGGCCGGGCGCTTGTCTTCGGTGCCGTAGTGCACGTGGGTGATGCCCAGCGCGGCCAGACGCAGGCGCAAGGGTTTGGAGTCGCGCCCGGTGATCACCGCCGGGGTGATGCCTGCGCGCTGCAGCAGTTTGAGGCCATGGCCGTCCAACGTGTTGAAGCGCTTGATGGTTTCGCCCGACTCGGAAAAATACAGCCCGCCGTCGGTGAGCACGCCATCGACATCGAAGAAAGCCACGCGAATGCCCTGCGCCTGCAGCAGCAATTCGGGCGGAAAGTTCAGCGCCGGAGCCATCAGATGACCTTGGCGCGCATGAGGTCGTTGCTGTTGAGTGCGCCGCAGAGCTGCCCCTGCCCATCAATCACCAGCACGCTGGTGATGCGCCGCTGCTCCATCAATTCGGCGGCCTCCACAGCCAACGCGTCAACACTGACAGTTTGCGGGTTGGGGTGCATCACCTGAGCCGCCGACATGCTGCGCAGATCGACTCCCTTTTCGACCAGACGGCGCAGGTCGCCGTCGGTGAAGATGCCGCACACCTGCCCCGCATCGTCCAACACGGCCGTGGCACCCAGACCCTTGGCACTCATCTCGCGCATCAGTTCACTCAAACTTGCCGCCAGCGCCACCCGGGGGATCTGATCACCGGAGCGCATCACATCGCGCACATGGGTCAGCAGCTTGCGCCCCAACGCGCCGCCTGGGTGTGAGCGGGCAAAATCTTCGGCCTTGAAGCCACGGGCATCCAGCAGAGCCACCGCCAGCGCATCGCCTAGCGCCAATTGCGCGGTCGTGCTGGCGGTCGGGGCCAGGTTCAGCGGGCAAGCTTCTTTTGCCACACCACTGTTGAGGAACACATCCGCATGGCGCGCCAGCGTGGATGCCGGGTTGCCGGTCATGGCCAGCAGCGGAATACCGAGACGCTTGATCATCGGCAAGATGACGTTGAGCTCATCGGATTCACCGCTGTTGGAGATGGCCAGGACCACATCCACCGCCTGAATCATGCCCAGATCGCCATGGCTGGCCTCGGCGGGGTGGACAAACATGGCCGGGGTGCCGGTGGAGGCCAGCGTAGCCACCATTTTGCGACCGATGTGACCACTTTTGCCCATGCCCATGACCACCACACGGCCCGGGCTGGCCAGCACCAGGCGCACCGCGTCCACAAAACCATCACCCAGATGCTGTTTGAGGCTGAGCACCGCAGCCGCCTCCACCTCCAGGGTGTCCCGGGCCAGTGACAGAACGCGTTCAGCGTCCAGCAAGGGCGCGGGGGAAGACAAGGTTTTCATGACAGCATTTTATCGGCCACGGCCAGCGCCGGGGATGCCCTTGGTAGTATCCGGGGATGAATCCGCTTGATCTGACCCTTTTATATTTGCTGGCGGCTGTGCTGGGGGTGGTGGTGTGCCGCTACCTCAAACTGCCGCCCATGCTGGGCTATCTGGCGGTCGGCGTGATCATTGGCCCAAACGCACTCGCCGTGGCCAAAAACGCCGATGGGGTTCGTCATCTGGGTGAGTTTGGTGTGGTGTTCCTGATGTTTGTGATCGGGCTGGAGTTCAACCTGCCCAAGCTGCGCACCATGCGCCAGCATGTCTTCGGACTGGGGTTGTTTCAGGTCGCGCTGACGATGCTGGTGACCACTGCCGCGAGCATGCTGTTTGCGCTGATGGCCCCGGCGCGATGGGGCATGGATTGGAAAACCGCACTGGCCCTGTCCAGCGCCATGGCCATGAGCAGCACAGCCATTGTCGTCAAGTTGATGTCCGAGCGCATCGAAATGGAGAGCGAACATGGCAAGCGCGTCATGGGCGTGCTGTTGTTTCAGGACTTGGCGGTGGTGCCGCTGCTGGTGCTGATTCCGGCCTTGAGCGCAACGCCTGAGCAAATGGCCACGACGCTGTCGTGGGCACTGTTCAAAGCTGTCGCGCTGATCGCGCTGCTGCTGGTGGGTGGCCCGCGCGTGATGCGCTGGTGGCTCACATTGGTCGCGCGGCGCAAAAGCGAAGAGTTGTTTGTGTTGAACCTGCTGCTGGTCACGCTGGGCCTGGCCTGGCTGACCGAACTGGCGGGCTTGAGCCTGGCACTGGGCGCGTTCATTGCCGGCATGCTGATCTCCGAGACGCAATACAAGCACCAGGTGGAAACCGACATCCGGCCGTTTCACGATGTGCTGCTGGGCCTGTTTTTCATCAGCATCGGCATGATGCTGGACTGGCGGCTGGTGCTGGAACGCTGGCCGCTGGTGCTGATTCTGGTGACCCTGCCGGTGCTGTTCAAGGCGGCGATGATCACCCTGATCACCCGGGGCCTCGGGGCCAGTATGGGTGTGTCGCTGCGCACCGGGCTCTATCTGGCGCAGGCGGGTGAGTTCGGCTTTGTGCTGCTGTCACTGTCGGAAACCCACAGTCTGGTGCCACCCGAGTTGCTGAACCCGATTCTGGCCGCCATGGTGCTGTCGATGCTGGCTACGCCGTTCATCATCATGCACAGCAGCGCCATCGTGATGCGTCTGGTCAGCAACGAGTGGCTGATGGAATCGGTGCAGATGACGCGCATTGCCAGTAGATCGATCACCGCCAACAAGCATGTCATCATCTGTGGTTATGGCCGTTGCGGACAAAACCTGGCGCGCATGCTCGACAAGGAGAACATTGCCTACATGGCGCTCGACCTGGACCCGGACCGGGTGCGCCAGGCCGCTGCTGCTGGTGATTCCGTGGTGTTTGGCGATGCCGGGCGGCTTCAGGCGTTGATGGCGGCTGGGCTGGCCCGCTCCAGCGCCGTGGTGGTGACCTACCTGGAAACCGCCAGCGCGCTGAAAGTGCTGGCCCACATCCAGGAGCACGCGCCGCAGGTGCCGGTGGTGATTCGCACCCAGGACGACCACGACCTGGAATTGCTGCAAAAAGCCGGTGCCACCGAGGTGGTGCCTGAGACCATTGAGGGTTCACTGATGCTGGCCAGCCACGCGCTGGCGCTGGTGGGCGTGCCGGTGCGCCGGGTGATCCGCATCGTGCGCGAGCAGCGCGACGCGCGCTACAGCCTGCTACGCGGTTTTTTTCGCGGTGCCGACGATGGCGATGCCGACGAAACCGAGCTGGAGCGCCTGAGCACCCTGCAATTGCCAGCCCACGCCAAATCCATCGGTCAAACCATTGACGAGCTGGGTCTCGAGGCGATGGGAACCCGTTTGGTGAGCGTGCGCCGCCAGTCCGGGCAGATCATGCCCATGGCAGGCGCACTGGTACTGAAGGTGGGCGACACGCTGGTGATCTCCGGCAAAGCCGATGCCATCAGCCAGACCGAGCTGAGACTGCTCAAAGGTTGATCTGACCCAAACCGGCTGCACAGGCGCGCCGGGCACAATAAGCCCTTTTCGTTTTCTACCGGCTGCCTTATGTACAACACCAGCGTCAACCAATACCTTCGTGAGCACATCCGCACCGTGCTGGACTGGCCCGCACCTGGCGTGCAGTTTCGCGACATCACGCCGCTGCTACAGGATGCCAAGGTGTTCCGGGTACTGATTGATGCCTTTGTGCACCGCTATATGGACCCGGCATTGCGCCCCGATGTGGTGGCCGGGCTGGACGCGCGCGGCTTCATCATCGGCTCGGTCATTGCCTATGAGCTGGGCGTAGGCTTTGTGCCGATCCGCAAAAAGGGCAAGCTGCCCTTCACCACGGTGGAAGAAACCTACGAGCTGGAATACGGCAGCGCCACAGTAGAACTGCACACCGATGCGGTCAAGCCCGGCAACCGCGTGCTGCTGATTGATGACTTGATTGCCACTGGCGGCACCATGATGGCAGGCAAGAAACTGCTTGAGAAACTCGGTGCCGACGTGATGGAAGGCAGCGCCATCGTCGATTTGCCTGAGTTGGGCGGCTCAGCCAAACTGCGCGCCGCCGGTTTGCCGCTGTTTACCCTGGTAGATTTCGAAGGCAGTTGAGTCAGAGTGGCGCGCGGCTCAGTCCAAGCCACCGAATTGCGTGCGGCTCAGGGGCGAGCCGACATCATCAGGTTCCAGCAACTGGGTGTCTTCGTATCCCGGCGGGGGTACAGGTTTGCGTGGCCCGGACGTGACCACCTGACCCGTTGGCGCCGGCAACTCGTCTTGCGGCGTGGCTGTCGAGATGGCCTTCTTGAATGCCATCACCTCATCCTGGTCAATCGGGTCGTAACCATGGCGGTGATGGGTCTGCGGATCACTGGGCGGCTCGGCGCTGGCTGCCATTGCCGCTGCGCCGACGGCCACGCTCACCGGCGCGTGCGTGACCTCCAGACCGTGTGATAACTCACCGACAGCCGGTGGCGCCATACGCCAATACACCGCCTTGATCTGTAAATCATGGCGCTGGGCGGCGGTCATGGACATCAGCTGCTCCACGGCTGCCCAACGCGCAGGAGACAGGACTTCGTCACCCAGCAGATCAATCATCACCAGAAACTGGCGGCCGCGCGCATCGAGCGACAACACCTTGAACTTGTAGTGCGATGCCAGCACCGCGCTGCGCAACATGACACTGCGCACCACGTCGTACAGATGTTCACGGCGTTCATGACGCTGGTGCTTGAGATCGGCCAGCGGATCCACCGAGGCTGGCGCTGACACTGACTTGGGCGCTGGCCCCTTGGCGGCATCGGCCGGCAGGCTGGATGAGGCTGGTGGAGCAGACTTGGAGAACAGCCAACTAAATAAGGACATGGTGAACCTCTCAAACAGTCGAGCCAATGTAATGAACCAATTTTTGCCAGGCCTGCGCCGCAGGATGCCTGAAGCAGCTACTTTCCGATGCAGAAACTCGAGAAAATGACGCCCAGCAAATCGTCCGACGTGAACTCACCGGTGATCTCGCTCATCGCATTTTGCGCCAGCCGCAGTTCTTCGGCCAACAAATCCAGCGCCTGTGCCTGCAGTGCCAGGTGTTGTGCCGACATCTCCAGATGGCCCTGCGCCTGCCGCAGGGCCTGGATGTGACGCGAGCGAGCGGTAAAAATGCCCTCCGCGCCGGGCTGCCAGCCCGCCAGCATCAGCAGCCTGTGGCGCAGCGTCTCCAGCCCGGTGCCGTTTTTGGCCGACAGCACCACACCTTGCGCAGGTGCCTCGGCACTCGTTGCGTCGGCTTTGTTCCAGACATCGAGCACTGTCACCTGTTGAGGCAGTTTTTGGGTCATAGCCTTTGCTATGTCTGCGTCAGAAGCTACATATTCTGGAGCATTGAGGCGGGTCAGATCGTGCAGGAACAACACCGCATCGGCCTCGCCAATGGCGTGCCAGGCGCGCTCAATGCCGATTTTTTCCACCTCGTCATCGCTGTCTCGCAACCCTGCGGTGTCAATCACGTGCAAGGGCACGCCTTCAATCTGGATGGTTTGCTGCACCTTGTCTCGCGTAGTGCCCGGCACAGCGGTGACGATGGCCAGCTCGGCTCCGGCGAGCGCATTGAGCAACGAGGACTTGCCCGCGTTGGGTTGCCCGGCAATCACCACCTTGATGCCTTCGCGCAACAGGGCACCCTGGCGCGCTTTGCTCAACACCAGACTGACACTTTGCTGCAATTTTGAGAGCTGTCCCTGCGCGTCTGCCTTGCGCAGGAAGTCGATTTCTTCCTCCGGAAAGTCCAGCGTGGCTTCCACCAGCATGCGCAGGTGGATCAGCGCATCGCGCAACTGGTGGATCTCGTGTGAAAACGCGCCAGACAGAGATCGGCTGGCGCTGCGCGCAGCGGCCTCGGTGCTGGCATCGATCAGATCGGCAATCGCTTCGGCCTGCGCCAGATCAATCTTGTCGTTCAGAAAGGCGCGTTCGGAAAACTCGCCCGGCAGTGCCAGACGCAGGTGAGCCAACGTCGGCTGGCCGTTGGCCATGAGCTGTGCCGCTGCTTCCAGACAGCGCGCCAGCAACAGCTGCAGCACCACCGGGCCACCGTGGGCTTGCAGCTCCAGCACGTCTTCGCCGGTGAATGAATGCGGTGCCGGAAAGTAGAGCGCCAGACCATGGTCGATGGCCACGCCTTGCCCATCCAAAAAACCGGTGTAGGTGGCTTCACGCGGCTGCAATGCCTTGCCGCACAGGGCGTGCATCAGGTCCTGCAGAGCGCACCCGCTGACCCGCACAATGCCGACGGCACCGCGACCCGGGGCGGTCGCGATGGCGACGATCGGATCCTGGTGGCGGGGCAAGGTCATGACTCAGCCACCAGGCGGTGGATCAGAACTTGGGGAAATGAAACTTCGGCGGCACGCCCATGCGGGTGTTGATGACCCACTGTTGAATGATGGACAACGTGTTGTTGGTGATCCAGTAAATCACCAAGCCGGCCGGGAAGAAGAAGAACATCACCGAGAACGCCAGCGGCATGAACCACATCATCTTGGCTTGCAGCGGGTCAGGCGGTGCGGGGTTCAAGGACGTTTGCAGCACCGTGGTCAGGGTCATGACAATGGGCAGGATGTAAAACGGATCTGGCGATGACAGGTCATGGATCCAGCCCATCCAGGGCGCATTGCGCATCTCGACACTGGACAGCAGCACCCAGTACAGCGCAATGAAAACAGGGATCTGGATCATGATCGGCAGGCAACCACCCATCGGGTTGACTTTTTCCTCGCGGTAGATGCGCATCATCTCCGTCTGCATCTTCTGCGGGTTGTCTTTGAGTTGCTCGCGCATCGCCGTGATCTTCGGGTTGATCGCTTTCATCTTGGCCATGCTGGCATAGGCCTTGGCATTGAGCCAATAGAAAGCTGCCTTGAGCAGCACCACCAGCGCCACGATTGACCATCCCCAATTGCTGATCAAGGCGTGCAATTGTTCCAGCAACCAGTACAGCGGCTTGGCCAGAATGGTCAGCCAACCGTAGTCCTTGACCAGCTCCAGTCCGGGTGTCAGGGAAGCGAGGACAGTTTCAATCTGTGGACCGGCAAAGAACTTGGCATTCAGCGTCTTGTGCCCGCCCGGGGCAATGTCCTGCAGCGGCGTGATCATTCCCACCGAATACAGATCGGTGTCCACCTTGCGCAGGAACAGGTCGCGCTGAATGCCATCACCCAGCAACCAGGCACTGGCAAAGTAATGCTGAACCATCGCCACGTAACCATTGGTGGCAGACTTTTCGACATCGACCTTGTTCTTTTCGATGCTGTCAAATGTGACTTTTTGGTACTTTTTGGCTTCGGTGTAAATGGCCGGGCCGGTGAAGGTGGAGTAAAACTTGGATTCGCCCGGCGGCTTGTTGCCGTCGCGAACCAGTTGCATATACAGCTGAGGTGCCACAGGCGTAGTGCCCACGTTGACAACTTCAAACTTGACATCCATGGCGTAACTGCCACGTGTCAGGGTATAGGTCTTGATCAGCTTGACGCCGCCCACCTCGGCCGACTCAAATCGCAATTCAATCGTCTGGCTGCCGTCTTTGAGGGTGCGATCACCCGGTGCCAGCGTCATCAGCGTCTTGTGGGTGGGCAAGGCTGGCCCACCTGCGGCATCGATCAGGCCGGACTGGGCCTCATAGAAACGCTCCTTGCTGTCATCGAGCAACACAAAGTTGCGTGACTTGTCAAACTTGTCCACTTCCATGAGAAATTCGGTGCGCACCACCGAGCCACCTTCGGTGTCAAACGTGACTTTGATCACATCGGTCTGGGCGACAATCTGCTCATGCTTGAAAGCCGGTTCTGCTTGAGGTTCAAAAACGGCGGTAGCCGCCTTATTATCAGCACTTGTTGCTACGCTCGGTATAGCGCCCGGCACAGCATTCGGGACGCTGCTGGCAGGCGCCGCACCGCCTGCTTGAGCCACCACAGGCGTGGCGCTAGGGAAAAAAGTAGTCTTGCGGCCGTTATAAACCTGCCATTGGTCCCACAACATGACCAAAGACAGGCCAAAAACCATCCACAGCATCGTGCGACGAATATCGTTCATGAAGACTTCTTTTCAGAGGAAGTTGAGATCAACCGGGAAAACACACCACCATCGGCACCCGTACGACCTGGCGGGACCGGGTCCAGGCCACCCTCGCACCAAGGATGACAGCGTCCAATGCGCTTGAGAGTCAGGTAAGCACCTTTGCCCGCACCATGGTCTTGCAGAGCCTGCAAGGCATAGGCCGAGCAGGTCGGCTCGAACCGGCAGGATGAGCCCAGCGCCGGGCTCAAAAACAACCGGTAGCCTTTGACTAAGCCAATCAGCAGGCGCGCAATCATGTCGACTCCGGGCTCACCAGCGGGCGCTTGGCCGCGCTGGCAAACAGCTGCTGCAATTCACCCCGCACCACCGCCTTCAGGGCATCTGAAGTCGCGCTGACAAAATGCTGGCGATCGAATCCGCTGCGCAGGCGCACCACATGGGCAGCACGAGCCAGAGAGGATTCAAAGTCTTGACTCACGGTATAGACCTGACGTTTGATGGTGTTGCGAGTCACTGCGCGCCTGGCCCAACGCTTGGGAACCATGGCACCCAGCCATACATCATCTACGGCAAAAAGCGTCTGGCGGGCATCAGTTGCCTGGCTGGTTTGCAGGGCCACGCGATGCAGGGCAAAGTGAGAAGTGCGCGCCAGGATGGAACCCGCCAATACCGCCTGAAACTGCGGGCGGCTCTGTAGACGCTGCAAGGTCAGGCCACTTGAAGAGGGCTGATCAGCCGCTGGCCCATCCAGATGCGGCTTAAACAGCCAGACGCTTGCGGCCCTTGGCGCGACGGGCGTTGATCACAGCGCGACCGCCACGGGTTTTCATGCGGACCAAAAAGCCGTGAGTGCGCGCGCGACGAATTTTGGACGGTTGGTATGTGCGTTTCATTTTGGAAATCCTAAGAAGCTAAAGCGGCTGATCGCATTGCGAGACGTGGCCTGCGCCAATCAGCAGACGTACGGTTTTTCCTGAAATCTTCAGGGAACCGCGGATTATCGCAAATTTTTGTGACCCTCGTTTCTGCCTTACTTTCAGATTTCACTGCAACTCCCTGAAACCAGTGTGTTTTGCGGGTTCCCCCGGGGTGTGGATAAGGTTTTGATAATTTAGAATGCGGGGCACAGCAATTCAAAACTATCCACACCAAGCTGACACCCCATGACCCAGGGACACCCCCCCCGAACCGACGCGCCAGAGGTGCTGGCCAGCCCTGATTTCTGGCAGGCCTGTATCGACCAGCTGGCGCAGGAATTACCCGAGCAGCAGTTCCAGACCTGGATTAAGCCCTTGTCGGCCCAGGTGTCTGACGACCTCTCCAAAGTCACCATCTTTGTCGCCAACCGCTTCAAGCTGGACTGGATTCGCGCGCAATACAGCGCTCGCCTGGCCGCGCTGATGGAGCGCCTCACCGGGCAACCTGTGTCTATTGAACTGGCACTGGCGGCGCGTGAACCAGCGTCCAGAACGCCTTCTGCCCCCAAGACGGCCAGCGCCCCAAGCGCAACCAGCGGTCCGGCTCAAGAAATCTCAGCCAACGAGCCACTCAGAAGCCGCCTCAACACCGCGCTGACCTTTGACACGCTGGTGGAAGGCAGCGCCAACCGCATGGCACGTGCTGCCGCCATGCATGTGGCTGGCATGCCGGGTCATCTGTACAACCCGCTGTTCATTTACGGCGGAGTCGGCCTGGGTAAAACCCACTTGATGCACGCTGTGGGTAACCAGCTGATCAGCGAGCGCCCCAACGCCAAAGTGCTGTACATCCACGCCGAGCAATTTGTGACCGATGTGGTCAAAGCCTACCAGCGCAAAGCGTTTGACGAATTCAAAGAGCGCTACCACTCGCTGGACCTGCTGCTGATTGATGACGTGCAGTTTTTTGCCAACAAGGAACGCACGCAAGAAGAATTCTTCAACGCTTTTGAAGCCTTGCTGGCACGCAAATCCCACATCGTGATGACCAGCGACACCTATCCCAAGGGCCTGGCCGACATCCACGAGCGTCTTGTGTCGCGTTTTGATTCCGGCCTGACGGTGGCCATTGAGCCGCCCGAGCTGGAGATGCGCGTGGCCATCCTGATCAACAAGGCGCACGCCGAAGGCATCGTGATGCCCGAGGAAGTGGCGTTTTTTGTGGCGAAAAACGTGCGCTCCAACGTGCGCGAGCTTGAAGGTGCGCTGCGCAAGATCCTGGCGTATTCACGCTTCAACCAGAAAGAGATTTCGATCGCCCTGGCGCGCGAAGCGCTGCGTGATCTGCTGTCCATTCAAAACCGGCAGATTTCTGTCGAAAACATCCAGAAAACGGTGGCGGATTACTACAAGATCAAGATCGCCGACATGTATTCCAAAAAGCGTCCGGCCAGCATTGCCCGCCCGCGCCAGATTGCCATGTACCTGGCGAAGGAACTCACGCAAAAAAGCCTGCCCGAAATTGGCGAGTTATTTGGCGGGCGCGACCACACCACCGTGCTGCACGCCGTGAGAAAAATTGGCGGAGAACGTCAGCAATTGACGGAACTCAACCAACAGTTACATGTGCTTGAACAAACCCTCAAAGGCTGAGACAAATGAGTGGGAAAATAGCCTGCGCCGTATCGACAAAACCCCAGAACCGTGACCGGAAGAAAACATCATGATCGTGATCAAAGACACCCAAAGCAAAGTGCTCTCCGTACTTCAGGCAGTCTCCGGCATTGTGGAGCGGCGTCACACGCTGCCGATTCTGGCCAACGTCATGATCCGCAAAACCGGGACCAGCGTGCAGCTCACCACCAGCGATCTGGAAATCCAGATCCGCACCACGGCTGAGCTGGGCGGCGACACCGGCGACTTCACCACCACAGTCGGCGCACGCAAACTCATCGACATCCTGCGCAGCATGCCCAATGACCAGGTGGTGTCGCTCGAATCCAGCGCCGCCAAGCTGATCCTCAAAGGCGGCAAGAGCAAGTTCACGCTGCAAACCATGCCCGCTGAAGACTTTCCGCTGGTGCAGGAGTCGGCCAACTTTGGCCCGGTGTTCAGCGTGCCGCAAAAAACGCTGAAGGATTTGCTTAGCCAGGTGTCGTTTGCCATGGCGGTGCATGACATCCGTTATTACCTCAACGGCATCTTGTTTGTGGCCGAAGGCCAGCAGCTCAGCCTGGTCTCCACCGACGGCCACCGCCTGGCCTTTGCCAGCGCCACACTGGATGTGGAAGTGCCCAAGCAGGAAGTGATTTTGCCGCGCAAGACCGTGCTGGAGCTGCAGCGCCTTCTCAGTGATGCCGACGGCGCCATCGAGATGCAATTTGCCAACAACCAGGCCAAGTTCAGTTTTGGCGGCATGGAATTCGTCACGAAACTGGTCGAGGGCAAGTTCCCCGACTACAACCGCGTCATCCCGCGCAACCACCACAACAGCATCATCCTGGGCCGCGCCGCGCTCTTGTCCACCTTGCAGCGCACGGCGATTTTGACCAGCGACAAGTTCAAGGGTGTGCGCCTGAACATCGACCCCGGTACGCTGCGCGTGGCCGCCAACAATGCCGAGCAGGAAGAAGCCGTGGACGAGCTGGACATTGACTACAGCGGCGACAGCATCGAAATCGGCTTCAACGTCACTTACCTGATTGACGCGTTAAGCAACATGACGCAAGAGATGATCAAAATCGAGCTGTCGGACGGCAACAGTTCTGCGTTGCTGACGATCCCCGAGAACGACCATTTCAAATATGTGGTGATGCCGATGCGAATTTAAGCGTCAAGCTGCACCTGTGCACCTAACCAAACCCGCGACGAGCACCCTGTTCTTTGCGGGTTTGATGTTTCCAGACTTCCCCAAATTGACGATTTTTCCCGACACGGCGCCACCCAAAAGCCCTGTCTAACCTGTCCAAGAGTGTGTCATGACCGAAGAAAACAAGCCCGCCCCCTCCATTGAACCCATCGGCAACGGCGTTCACACGGGCGAGAGCGCATCAGACAGCTCCAACTTCCAGCCTACCATCGACGCGCACCAGGAAGGGGCCTCTGAGGCCTATGGCGAAGGCTCGATCCAGATCCTTGAAGGCCTGGAAGCCGTGCGCAAGCGCCCCGGCATGTACATCGGCGACACCAGCGACGGCACCGGCCTGCACCACTTGGTGTTTGAGGTGGTGGACAACTCGATTGACGAGTCGCTGGCGGGCCATTGCGACGACATTCTGGTCACCATTCACCCCGACAACTCGGTGAGTGTGGTGGATAACGGTCGTGGCATCCCGACCGGCGTGAAGATGGACGACAAACACGAGCCCAAGCGCTCAGCGGCCGAAATTGCCCTGACCGAATTGCACGCTGGCGGTAAGTTCAACCAGAACAGCTACAAGGTCTCCGGCGGCCTGCACGGCGTGGGTGTGAGTTGCGTCAACGCGCTCTCCAAAATGCTGCGCCTGACGGTGCGCCGCGACCACAAGGTGCATGTGCTCGAATTCAGCAAGGGGTTTGTGCAGAACCGCATCACCGAAGTGGCTGACGGCATCGAGGTGTCGCCGATGAAGGTGACCGGCGAAACCGAGCGCCGTGGCACCGAAGTGCATTTTTTGCCCGACACCGACATCTTCCAACAAAACAACGACTTTCACTATGACGTGCTGGCCAAACGGCTGCGCGAGCTGAGCTTTTTGAACCACGGCGTACGCATCCGCCTGAAAGACGAGCGCAGCGGCAAAGAAGACGACTTTTCCGGCGCGGACGGCGTGCGCGGCTTTGTGAACTTCATCAACAAAGGCAAAACCATCCTCAACCCCAACATCTTCCACGCGCTGGGCGACCGCCAGAGCGACCAGAACACCAACATCGGTGTGGAAGTGGCGATGCAGTGGAACAGCGGCTACAACGAGCAGGTGCTGTGTTTCACCAACAACATCCCGCAGCGCGACGGCGGCACCCACCTGACCGGCCTGCGCGCCGCGATGACACGCGTCATCAACAAATACATTGACGACACCGAAATCGCCAAAAAAGCCAAGGTCGAGGTCACTGGCGACGACATGCGCGAAGGCCTGACCTGCGTGCTGAGCGTGAAAGTGCCCGAGCCCAAGTTCAGCAGCCAGACCAAGGACAAGCTGGTCAGCTCTGAAGTGCGTGGCCCGGTCGAGGACATTGTGAGCAAGCTGCTTTACGACTACCTGCAGGAGCGCCCTGCCGACGCCAAGATCATCGTCGGCAAGATCATCGAAGCCGCGCGCGCCCGCGAAGCGGCCCGCAAGGCACGCGACATGACCCGCCGTAAAGGCGTGCTCGACGGCATGGGCCTGCCCGGCAAACTGGCCGACTGCCAGGAAAAAGACCCGGCGATGTGCGAGATCTACATCGTCGAGGGTGACTCCGCCGGCGGCTCGGCCAAACAGGGCCGTGACCGCAAATTCCAGGCGATCCTGCCGCTGCGCGGCAAGATTTTGAACGTGGAAAAAGCCCGCTACGAAAAGCTGCTGACCAGCAACGAAATCCTGACGTTGATCACGGCGCTGGGCACCGGCATCGGCAAGGCCGGTGGATCTACTGGCAGCGACGACTTTGACGTGGCCAAGCTGCGTTACCACCGCATCATCATCATGACCGATGCCGACGTGGATGGCGCGCACATCCGCACGCTGCTGCTCACTTTCTTCTACCGCCAGATGCCTGAGCTGGTGGAGCGCGGCCACATCTACATTGCCCAACCGCCGCTGTACAAGGTCAAAGCCGGGCGCGAAGAGCTGTATTTGCAAGGCCCCACCGATCTGGACAACTTTTTGCTCCGCATCGCGCTGGTCAACGCGGCCGTAAACACCGGTGGCGAGGCCAACACCGTGCTCAGCGGCGACACGCTGACTGAGCTGGCGCGCAAACACCAGGTGGCGCAAGCCGTAATTGCCCGTCTGGGCAATTTCATGGACGTGTCGGCGCTGCGCGCCATTGCCGACGGCGTGGCCTTGAATCTGGAC
Source organism: uncultured beta proteobacterium (assembly GCA_903905735.1). Lineage (GTDB taxonomy): Bacteria > Pseudomonadota > Gammaproteobacteria > Burkholderiales > Burkholderiaceae_C > Rhodoferax. The sequence goes on along the minus strand of CAIVHU010000274.1, from coordinate 8,974 downwards.
ACGGTGGCCGATGCTGAAGTGTCCGCCGCCGCCATGCAGGCCTTTTTGCCCGATGCCGAAGTGGCCGGTGAGTTCGATACCCGCACCGACAAACCCATTTTGCGCATCAGCCGCCGTTTACATGGCAACATCAAAAGCAGTGTGCTGACGCAAGACTTTGCCCATGGTGCCGATTACGCCGCCTTGGCTGAGTCGGCCAAAACCTTCAAGGGCCTGCTGGGCGAAGGTGCCAAGGTCACGCGTGGCGAAGGCGAGCGGCAAAAAGAACAAAAGGTCAACGACTTCCGCGAAGCCATGGCCTGGCTCATCACCCAGGCCGAAGGTGCCACCAGCCGTCAGCGCTACAAAGGCTTGGGCGAAATGAACCCCGAGCAACTCTGGGAAACCACCATGGACCCCACCGTGCGCACGCTGCTGCGGGTGCAAATCGACGACGCGATTGAAGCCGACAAGGTGTTCACCATGCTCATGGGCGACGAGGTGGAACCCAGGCGCGAGTTTATTGAAACCAATGCCTTGCGGGCGGGCAATATTGATATCTGACATTGTTGTAGGCGTAGGGCGCCGAAGTAATTGCGACTGGCGCCAAAGTGCTGCGACTGGGCGGTCAAGGTTTCTGCTATTGGCCTAGCAAATGGGCGGCCGCCTGATTCATGTGGAACACTCAGTACCTTCGAATACCTAAAGAGCCTTGGATTTACGGCATAAACCAGTCCAAGATTTCTGCCGCACCCCAGGTTCGGTCAGTTTTAAATGCAAATCAACAGCCCGGTGTCCCAGAGCGCATCTAGGATGCTGCCCCAGATGAGCACATTTGAGTGCTAGCTGTTGCCACCACGGTCGTCACCAATTGCCGTCCAGACTGCGCAATGCGATCCTCCTTTCGGGGGCACTGGAAATGGGCAAAGTCGAATTGGCTAAGGGCGAATAGGTTGATGTCGGCGCCTGTTTTTTTGCCCAGCTTTGCCGGCCTTCCAATTTTATGTGGTCGATGGTGTGTTTGAAGAAGTGCTTGCCGACGGTTGAAACGTGAAGAAGCGGCCCTTCGTTATGGTCATCCATCGCTGGGGTGCAGGTTGACGATTTTCTCGATTGCTGACGCTCAATTTTGACGGTCGTCTTTCGAGAAAGTTGGCTGGCTCTTGAAGGTAGAGTAGAGATGTGGCGCGGTAGGTCCAGTGATGATGCCGTTTCTGTTTGCCGCCTCGTAGCTACGAGTCGGTGCCTTCTGTGGCCCATCACAGCAATCCCCGTTTCCACATCCCCCTCATCGAACCGGACATGCAGATTTCCCAAGGCGTTCACTTAATCTGTTGATTTAATCCGTGAAGCGGGGTAGCATGGCCATGTTTGCTGGCTTTTGACTTGGTTTCCATGCAGAAAAAATCTTCCGCAACGTCTCCCCAGAACCATCCCCGCATACCACCCGAGTTCGATGGTATTCAGGTTAACCACTGCAAATCCCCGGTCTGTCCGAACTACGGCGTTGCGGCAGGACAGTCATCGGTACGTGGGAGCAATAGCTATATTCTGGATTCGCGAAACATAGGTATTTCCTCCTGCATCTGCACATCTTGCGGTGTGGGTTTTCCCCTGAAGAGCAACCTCGGCATCACGGAAGAGGTTGAACGTATGGCATCTTATCTGCAGCGGCCCAATGCAGTGTGCTGTCGCAACGCGGCCTGTGCCAACCACACCAATCAGGTGCCCGTGGGCACGGTGGGGGCGTACGCATCGTTCGGCAAGACCGCAATTGGCAATTCCCGATGGCGCTGTAGCGTTTGCGGTAAGACGTTTTCACAGAACACCAAGCCCACAGCTCGGCAACGGGAGCATCATAAGAACAAAACTATTTTCAAACTGCTTGTCAACAAGATGCCCGTGCGCCGCATCATTGAAGTGGCGGACATTCATCCCAAGACCTTCTATCAACGACTCGATTTCCTTCATCGTCAGTGCCAAGTATTTGCGGCTCATCGTGAGCGTGCCCTGGCCAGCCTCCCAATCAGCCGGTTGTATCTTGGCGTTGATCGACAGGATTACTTAGTGAACTGGCTGGTGCGCAAGGATAGCTGTCGTTCGTGGTTGACTTCAACGTGCCCAAAGCGGTCTGCTGCCTGTAGGCCAAGCGGTCATTCGCCGACGCCAAGGAAATTGAAAAGCGGTCGCTCGCTCCAACAAAGCTTTGGTGGTCCGCTATCCGACTCCTGAGCAGCGTCAAGGGTCGGCCGTGACGGGCAGCTCTTGGGTGGCCCATTTCGACTCGAGTCATACGCAGCCGCGAATGCTTGCAAACTCTGATCAAGAAACTTCAGCCGAGTAGTCCTGCATCTTCGCCTGAGCGATTGCCTACGCGCTAAACAACTTGTTGGCTGTTTCAGCAATCAGCTTGCCCTGAAAACGGGCGCCATCGAGTTCAAGCACACTGGGTTGACGTTGACCCTGGCCGCCGGCGATGGTCGATGCGCCATAGGGGCTACCACCGACGATTTCATCCAAGCTCATCTGGCCTTGGTAACTGTAGGGGAGCCCGACAATGACCATGCCAAAGTGCAGCAGGTTGGTGATGATGGAAAAGAGGGTCATTTCCTGCCCGCCATGTTGGGTGGCCGTCGAGGTGAAGGCTCCACCCACCTTGCCGTTGAGAGCACCGCGGGCCCAAAGACCACCGGCCTGATCAAGAAAGCTGGCCATCTGAGATGACATGCGACCAAAGCGCGTCGGGCAACCCACAATGATGGCATCGTAGTTCTCGAGTTCCGCCACACTGGCGACAGGTGCAGCTTGGTCCAGTTTGAAATATCCAGCCTTCGCAATTTCAAGCGGCACAGTTTCCGGCACTCTTTTGACGTCGACCGATGCACCCGCCGAGCGGGCACCCTCAGCGACGGCCTGAGCCATGGTCTCCATGTGACCATAGGTGGAATAGTAGAGAACGAGAACTTTAGACATGGAAACTCCTTGAAGGATCGTGCCAGTTGAATCGCCGGGCGCGTCGCGAGTAGGCTCACGGTCTGGTCATTATCGCCAAAGTTGCAGAACTGTGTTGGCCTTGGACAAATTTTGCGAGCCAGCCATGGGCAGAGATAGACCTTAAAGGGCCAATGGTGCAGTTTAGAAATCCGCAAATGCGCACTCCGTGCGATGACGAACATAGTAAATATTCTGGGTGGGTGAGGATCGGACGGACCTGCAGGGTGTTGGCATTCGCCATGTTCATCTTCCGGGAATTTGTTGTTTCATATGCAACCTCAGCGGGTGATGCAAAGCACTGTGCAAGTCATGGGTCAGGCCGGGATTTGATCAGCATTGGCTCAAATGTTCGGCATCGCACCGACTGCGACGCCGCATTTCAATAACTTGGCTACGCCGAGGCCGTTCGACCCAATTGAGTGACTTTCGGCTTGACTCCCACATTGCCATCACGGTTGGGAATCAGGATCAATTCGCCAAGTATGTTTCAACTCAGGAGAATCTTCATGCCGTCATTTCACTCACTATTTTCCTTTTCAACATTCAAACACGCCGCATTGTTATGTGCCTTCTTGATCCCCGTTGCTGGAATTGCCGCCGACAAGGATATTTCGCACTACAAAGCCGCCGAAAAAATTGCGAAGGCCCACATTGCGACCTTTGATACGCTCGATTTCGACGTATTTACCAATCAGAAATGGGATCGGCTCAAAGAAAGTCACTCACAAGACATAGCCGTTCATTGGCCCGACGGCCACATTACCCATGGTATCGAAAAGCATATCGAAGACCTGAAAGCCATGTTCGTCTATGCACCCGACACACGTATTCAAGAGCATCCGGTCAAAGTGGCACAGGGTGAGTGGACCAGCGTCATCGGTTACATGGAAGGTACTTTCACCCAACCTATGCCAATCGGTGACGGAAAGACCATTGCACCCACTGGCAAACCCTACAAACTGATCATGGCCACCGTCGGTCACTGGAAAAACGGGGTGATGGATGAATAGTACCTGTTCTGGGATAACCAGAGTTACATGAAGCAACTTGGACTGGCCCCCTAGTTCTTCAATGGCGTCGCCAAGGGTAACTTGTCAACGCTTGACTTGGGAAATCAAAAGATCTCAATGCCCGGCTAGTCATCCACACGGGAATCGAAACCGGGCCCAACAGGCGTGCTCAAGCAATATTTCTTGATGCGTCAGACCTTGATGATTTGGGACCGCAATCAATAAGGAACCTAAATGATGTACTTTGGATACAACGGACTCATCGGCGTGCTGGTGCTCGCTGGGGACATTTGGGCCATCCTCAACATTTTTCAGAGCTCAGTATCGAACGAGAAGAAATTGATCTGGATAGTTGCCGTAGTGTTACTGCCCGTTCTGGGTCTCTTGCTGTGGTATTTCCTTGGGCCGCGTGAGGGAAGATCAGGCTAGTATTAAGCTCCGTTCAAACAGAAACAGAAACAGATTCGTGCAATTCGACCCTGCCCTTCAATCCAACGCAGACAACTACAAGCTGTTGACCAATTTGGTGATACCGCGCCCCATCGCCTGGGTCACCAGTCAAAGTCCATCTGGCGTTGTGAACCTGGCTCCGTTCAGCTTTTTCAATGCTGTTGGCAGCAAACCCCCATATGTGGTCATCAGCATTGGCAAGCGTGACAACGGTGAACCAAAAGACACAGCAAAGAATATTCTGTCCAGTAGTGAGTTCGTGGTGAACATGGTGACTGAAGACCTGTTTGACGCCATGAACATTTCCGCTGCTGCTTTTCCACCGGACCAAAGTGAACTGGAGGCCACGCACCTGGAAACCGCCCCCTCCGTTCACGTGAACACGCCCCGTGTAGCCAAAGCGCAAGTCAGTCTGGAATGCAAGCTATTCAATTCACTGGCGCTTGGCGACAACACGCTGTTCATTGGGGAGGTCGTTATGTTTCATGTTGCCGACCAATTGATGGGCGAACGCTCGCATGTCAATGGCTTTGCGCCACTGGGCAGGCTAGGCTCGCCTTCCGTTTACTGTCGGACCTCTGATCGGTTTGACATTGCGCGTGTCTCGTACAGTGGGCGGCTGAATATGGACGAAGCACTTGGCACCTAAATGGCGCCGCAAATAGTGCGCATCCGGCACAAATGGCCCAATGCATGAGCGACTGCAGTCGTGTGCGACCTGCCGAACATACAAATCGGCTCGATGCCCATATAAATGCTCCAAAGTAGATCACCGTCATCGAAGTCCTGGCGGTACTCACACATGAGGGTCTGAATCATGAGAATGGACATTTCCAACCTGGCGCTGGCAATGCTGGCGCTCGTCGGCGGACCTCGCAGTTGATCTGGTCAGATTTACGGCAACTCGTCGAAGCGATTCTTCTAATTGTTGCCGCTGTGCTGCCTGTTGTTAATCCGCTGGGTGACGCACCTATTTTCCTGAGAATGACGCCAGGCTGTGACGAGGCGACCCGCGCTTTTCTGGCGAGGCGTATCGCGTTCTATTCATTCTTTTTTGTGCTCGGGTCCTTGCTGTTCGGCTCATTCGTCTTGGCGGTGTTCGGCCTTTCGATACCTGTGGTGCAAGTGGCCGGAGGAGCCTTGGTCTGCGCGCTGGCCTGGAATGTTCTGGGCGACAACCCCAAACCAGTTGAAGTGAAACTGGACCTGCCTCAAGCCAGGCTCATCGCACTTGGCCGGGCCATCACGCCCCTGACTTTGCCGATGACCATCGATGCTGGCGCGATTTCTGTCGCAATCACTGTTGGCGCCTTTCACGCCAACACATTCAAACATACAGTGATCCAGCTTCTTGCTGCCGTCATCGGGGCCGGCGTCATAGCGCTTTGCATCCTGCTGACCTATCGCTACGCTCATCGCGTCAGTGGCAGGATTGGCCACACCGGAATGATGGTGCTGATTCGGCTATCAGCGTTCATCATGCTGTGCATCGGTGTCGGCATCAGCTGGGATGGCATCAAGTCGCTATTGGCACAAGTGGGCATCCATGGCTAGTTGCACGTCCTCTGCCGTCGCAACATTCTGTTCCATTTGCAGCCGCATTTTTTTGGTGCTCGATCCGCGGACTTCAAAAATAAATATTGATCACATTGAGACCAAAGCAGTCTTACTGTTTTGGTATTCCTTCTCGACGTGAGGTGAAGTGCTTACCGGCCATGGGCGACGGTTTGTCGGATTTGAAGAAGGCCCTGGACTTTGTGGATACCCATACCAATGGTTTCACCCAGGCGGTAGGGGTGCCGCAACTTTCGCAACCGAAGGCGGGGCGCACGTCGGCCAGGATGGTGTAGGCCAGATCGAGCACCTGCTGAAACGGGTGCCAGCCGAATAGGCTTACTGCAAAACACCAGGCAAACCAGCGCGCGCTTGGCAAGCGGCGCAGCAATTCAGCCACAGCCTGGCCGCCAAGGCTCATCGAACCATCGGGCATCAGCAGGTGAACCGTGTCGTAGGCATCCCAGATATCCAGCGCAGGATTGAGCGCACGCAGCGCCTGAGGATCTTCGCCGATGGGTCTGACATCGATCAGGCTTTCACTCCTGGATCTCTGGGCGGCATGGCGCACCCAGCCCGCGATGCGACGGCACACGCCACATTCGTCGTCGTACAGCAGGATTGGCCTGCTCACCGTGGTTCCCGCTGCTGTGGGGGGTGCGTTCATGTCATTCCCCGAAAGGCATCGTCACTGCCCGCAGAAGACTGGTCACGTCAGTCGGTGGGCCTTCCACGCGCGCGACTTCGGCGCCGTCCTTGAACATCACCAGCGTCGGGGTGCCATGCACACTGTAATGTGCGGCCAACACAGGTTCCAACGCGACGTTAACCCGGAAGATCTGCTGCGGCCTGACCATCTGTGCCACCTGCTGCAGCGACGATTCAATTGCACGACAGTGCGCACAGCTGTATGACATGAACTCGACGGCAACCGGCCCTGATGCAGACAGTACGACGTTGTCGAAGTCACTGCTGCTGACTGTTTGTAATAAATCACCCGCTATCGCTTTGTCATGCATGAAAAATCCTCTCTTGACCAAACCGTGTTCCTTTTGCGCATTGAACTCGCAAACGGGCGGGCCTTCTGTTCGCTGTCACACCGATTCATCGCCAATGTCCTCAGGGCATCGTTGAGGCAAGCCTCGCCATCGCTCCCGCTGCGAGTGGTGCGCGTGTTGCCCACCACACAGACGGACGCCTGGTTCGCGGATATCTTGGGCGGAGTGCCTTGTGACAGTATGTTTGGTCATGAGCGCAACCCAACAACTACTTCAAGGAATCTTGCGACATGAAGACGACATCAAAGGCTTATCTGGTGGGTGGTGGCATTGGCTCGCTGGCGGCGGCCGCTTTTCTGATCCGTGACGGTGGCATGTCCGGTGCCAATATCTCGATTCTGGAGTCGGGTTCCCTGATGGGCGGCAGCCTCGATGGCGCAGGTGATGCCGAGCACGGCTATTCCATGCGTGGGGGGCGCATGCTGACCACCGACAATTACGAATGTACATGGGATCTTTTTAAATCGATTCCTTCATTGACCCAGCCGGGTCAAAGTGTTTTCGATGAAACCGTCGCGTTCAATGAAAAGCATGCGTCCAACGACATGGCGCGCCTGGTGGACAAGCGCCGTGCCAAGGTGCCCGTGGCATCCATGGGCTTTTCGATGCAGGACCGGCTGGAGTTGCTCAAGTTGAGCAACGCGGACGAGTCCGAGCTGGGTGCCAGCCGCATCACCGACCATCTATCGCCAGCGTTTTTTGAGACCGAGTTCTGGTTCATGTGGTCCACAACCTTCGCCTTCCAGCCGTGGCACAGCGCGGTGGAGTTCAGACGCTATCTGCACCGTTTCATGTTGGAGTTCTCGCGCATCGAGACGCTGGCCGGTGTCAAACGCACCGTTTACAACCAGTATGACTCGCTGGTGCTGCCGTTACAGCGCTGGCTCCAGGGGCAGGGCGTGCAACTGATCGACGACTGCGCGGTGACTGGCCTGGACCACAAAACCGAGGACGGCGAGTTTGTTGTGATTGGTCTGCATTGCACGGTCAATGGCCAGTGTGAAACCAGAAGTCTGGAAGAAGGCGACCTGGTGTTGGTGCAAAACGGCTCGATGACCGATGCCTCCAGCCTGGGGTCTATGACCGAGGCACCACCCAAACTCGGCAAGGCCCACAACGGCGGCTGGACCCTGTGGGAGAAGCTGGCCTCTGAGCGGCCATCCTTTGGTAACCCGGCGGCTTTCAATAGCTGTATTGCACAGTCGTACTGGGCATCGTTTACCGTCACCTTGAAGGACACCGCCTTCTTTGACCAGATGCAGCTTTTTACGGGCAACGAGGCAGGAACGGGTGGCTTGGTGACGTTCAAAGATTCGAACTGGCTGATGTCCGTCGTGCTCGCGCACCAGCCGCACTTTGCCAACCAGCCAGCTGGCGTACAGGTGTTCTGGGGCTACGGGCTGTTTCCCGACCGCGTGGGCAATTTCGTGGCCAAACCGATGGCCGATTGCGCCGGCGCGGAGATTTTGCAGGAGCTTTGCGGGCACCTGCGTTTTGATCCGGACACGGTGGCCAGTGCCAACTGCATTCCGTGCCGCATGCCCTTCATCACCAGCATGTTCATGCCGCGCGCGCCGGGTGACCGGCCACTGCCGGTGCCGCCGCAGACCAAAAACTTTGCCTTTGTCAGCCAGTTTGTCGAGGTACCACTGGATACGGTCTTCACGGTGGAGTATTCGGTGCGGGCGGCGCAAATGGCGGTGTACGAGTTGCTGGGCATCACGCGGGCCATTGCGCCCGTCACGCCGCATGACACATCGTTTCATGCGCAGTTTGAAGCACTGCTGAAGGCCTTGAAGTAATCTTGGGCTGGACGGACCGGATGCTTCTTTACTCAACATAGATGGCCATATGACGCAGACCCAAACTCTCCCGACCTATTTCATCTCGCATGGCGGCGGCCCTTGGCCGTGGATGAAAGAGCAGTTG
>CAIVHU010000273.1 GCA_903905735.1 uncultured beta proteobacterium | reverse complement strand
GCACGCCTCCATACCGATAAGACAGGGAGGCAAACTTGCAATGAGCTCCAACAATTTGGCCCGCCGTACCTCTGGTCTTACAAGCTCAGGCTTGCCCGAGACACCAACACCATGAACAGCAAAGACAGACTTTGCCAAATCATTTGGGGGATATTAGCCCAGTATCTGATTATTTTTCACTTGGCGCAACCCCAAGCCTTGTCCAATGAGGTATGAGCCTGAACGGTTCACGTATTTCCACACTGGAATGAGCCTGAGTCGGCGAATTTGGATTTGAACTGGTGGTTTGATCATCCAAGGATGCTGATCAACATGGATGAGGCAAAACTGCGTACTGTTGCGCAATTGCAGGAGTTTTTGAACGCAACCTAGGAGATCAAATTCACAGGCACGCTTGGCGAAAGTGGCCAGCAACGCTATGAGCACATCGGCCGTGTGCTCAAGCGTTTTTCCTACCCCGCACTGGGCAAAGTCGAGCGTGGGGTGGTGCTGGCATATCTTCGGCGCACCAGCGGCTACAGCCGCTCTCAGATCACCCGATTGGTCGGACGGTGGGAGTCCAATAGGCTAGCCGCCGTGCCGCTGGCAAAGCGCTACTGCAGGCCTGGCGTGCCCTTTGCCCGCAAGTACACGGGCGCTGACATTGAGCTGCTGGCAGAGATGGACCGGGCCAACGAAGACGTCTGTGGTGTGGCCATCGTGCACCTGTTGCGCCGCGCCTTTGTCGAGTAGGGTGACCCGCGCTACGAGCGCCTGTCAACGCTGTCGGTGGGGAACCAGCCAGCGAATCCCATTAGATGGCAGTGATCAAAAGTCACGAAAACAGTCCGAATGTACGGGTGCAATCTTTACCTTCGCGTCACCATGAATTGAGAGCTTGGCAAACTGGGATCGTCCATGTACGGGTCATTCAGTTTTTTAGGAAACCAGCCTTAAAGAGTCAACCACAGTCGCCGGATGCCGGGCACCGAGGTAGATGTCAGGTCTGTGGAAAGTTGTAAACCCTGATAGCAGCGGGACCGGTCACCAACGACAGCATTTTCGAGGTGAGTGCGCTGCGGATGGCGGTGGTGGCCGTCAGACTGCCATGATCGGTATCTGGCAGTTCATTGACGCGGCCCCGAGGGGATGTAGTGCAACGATCTATTTGCTGTTTAGACACGGATCTCCATGTTTGGATGGTTTAACAACCAAACTGGATACCCAAATTGACCAACCCTGTTGCGCTGATCACAAACGCGCTCACTTTCGCAGGCACTCCAGCGGTCAATGCCCTTCTCAAGGCTAGATATACCCATCTACACGCCGGTGCTGCCTGTATTTTGGAAAACCTTCTTCTCTTTCCAACACGCAGCACCGAGCAGCACCACTTGTAATTGCTGGACAAAATTCTCCTTCATCTCAGCCTCCAGCAAGGGTTGCTCAGGGGGCAGGTCCAAAATTTCGGGTGCGGCGGCCAGCATGGTGGTGACGATCAGGCCACACACCATTTGCAGGCTGCTGGTCGGCATCTCGGGGTAAATGCCCAGGCGCCGAAAGTCCAGCGCCATCTCGTTGGTGAAATGGGTGACATCGGTGCGAATCGCCAGCCGCAGGATGCGGCTCCCGCCCGAGCGTTCGCTGGAGATGAACAAGAACTGCAAGCGATTTTGCCGGACGTACTCGTAATACACCTGAACGGATCGGCGCACCATTGAGTTTGGCGCAACGCCCACCTGGCGCGCTTCGCGCAACAGTCGGCGCAGCGTGATACCCATCTCTTCCACCAGGGCCAGCCCCAGGTCATCGGTATTGCGGAAATGCCGGTAAAAGGCGTTCGGAACCATGCCCGCCTCACGCGCAATCTCACGAATACCCAGACTGGTGAAACTTCGCCCCTCACCAATCAACGCCAGCGCCGCCTGCAACAGGCTGGCGCGCGTCAGGTCTTTGCGCTCGCTGCGCGTCAAGGTGTCTGTGCGTTTGCTGACGGACAGTGGTGTGGTCATTTGATCTACTTGTGTACAAACGTATCGTATCAAACTCAAATGACCCCCGGCACATATCAATACTTTACATGGAGAAATTTGGTATTCACGTTTAAAAGCGAATAACAGCATAGACATTCAGTGTACGAACGTACACAATATAAACACTCTCCACCCCACCAGGCAAGGACACCATCATGACTGCCGCCAACCACCTCACCCCATCAATTCGCTGGCTTGAAGCGCTGGTCGAACCCATCAAGGCCGCTCTGCGCCCTACGCGGGTTGCTCTCGTCGCACCCCGGCCCGCTGCACGCGACTCTTTGCATTCAGGGCATCCCCTTCCCTATTCACAACAGACTGTCAAGAATGGCGACTTGCCCACCATCAGCTGGGCGGACAGCCAGCTGGTATTGCCTGCGACATTGCCCGCCAGGATGTTGCTGCTGAGTAAGGACAATGGCATTGCGACGACGATGTCCATGCTGCGTGATTTACAGGCGCGCAAGTACCAGGGTGATGTGGTGTTGCTGCATGTTTGCCGCTCTCCGGCCGAATTGCATCAGGCCAGCGCCTTGCAAAGTGCTGCAGACAGCTACCCGGAACTCTCCCTGCTGGTCCATTTCGAAGACCGGACAGGTCCGTTCTGCGCCGAGGCCCTGACGCTGGCCGTGCCTGATGTGAACACGCGCACAACCTGGATGTGCGGCCCCAGCGGCTTCATCGAGTTGGTGCAAGCGTACTGGCGCGGCCAAGGCTTGACCATGCCACTGCATTCCGGGCCTTGTCTCACCGTCCCGATCCAAATCATGCCCCCCGAAACCGTGACACCATGACCTGCATCACCTGAGGTCCGAGACCATGACAACATCCTCAAAAACACCCCTCGCCAGCACCGCCAAAGCAACTGCCAAACCCGCCGCGAAGAAAACGGTAAGCCACACAGCAAGCAAAACCTTGCCCAAGGTGTCCGCCGAGCCCTCTTTGCGCTTTCACCACTCAACGGGTCTACGCGCCAAGACGGATGCCGTGCTAAACGCGTTGGATGCCGGACCAGACCAGCCCAAGCATGGCGAATCGATGGCAGATCTGGTCCACGAACTCATTGAGGCCGGCATGGAATACTATTTTTTGCGGGCGCTGAAAAAGGCCCAGCTTGGCTTCGTGGCAGAACAGTCAGCGCGACTGGGCATGAGTGGCGCGGTACGAATGATCAGCTCCGTCAGCCGTCAATTCATCGTGCGCATGGACCGGAACCAACTACTGGTCGTATCACAGCATATTCGTGAGCTGTATTGAAGCCTGACAGACACCAGAGTGCGTCAATGGCGTCAACACCCGCTCAATACTGAGCGGGCGACATTCAGGTTCATCCGAGAGATGGAACCGAAACTGCAAGGATCAAGATGGAAGCGATCTGGCTGAAGGGCTATCCACCGGGCATCCCGGCCGAGATTGACGTGTTTGAGTTCACATCGCTCAGGGACATGTTGCTGCGCAGTTGCCAGCGTTTCGGAAAGTTACCCGCCTCAAATTTCCTGATCCGCAAGGAACCGTCAACGGCACATCAGACCAAGCGAAAGATCATTTTGGCTCCGGTTTCCGGGTGACAGAACGTTTGGTCAGTCAAGTCGGCTAGCAAGAGGCCCAGGGCCTTGTCATGCGCCGG
>CAIVHU010000272.1 GCA_903905735.1 uncultured beta proteobacterium | reverse complement strand
CGCGACGCGTTCCAAGCCTCCGACTTTGGCCAACTCGCCGGGAGAAGGTGCTGAAAGTTCAAGATTGGCCGTCCAGAGCCCAACATGCGCAGATTCTTCCATGGACTGAACTTTCAACCTGTGCCGACCGGATAGGCATAATTGAATGCTTGCCGGGCCGGGTGGTGGCGTCTATCTAAACTGGTTGAATTTCGTTGGCCGACAACCAACGTCCCAAGCAGGCAACAAGACCATCCTGATTTAATGGTTTGGAGAGGAAATCGTTCATACCGACCCTGCGACAAGCCTCTTGATCCGATTGCATGGCATTGGCGGTCAACGCAACGATGGCACTGAGCGCATTGGGGCCTGACCCGGCACGGATTTGTCGGGATGCTTCTAGCCCATCCATCTCTGGCATCTGTATGTCCATGAGAATCAAATCGTAGCGTTTCTTGCTGGCGGCTGAAACCGCTTCAAGCCCATTTTCTGCAAGATCAGCGGTATAGCCCAGTCGCTCAAGTTGCGACAGGGCCACCATTTGGTTGATCTTGTTGTCTTCGACCAGCAGGATGCAAGCAGGCTTGATTAGTGATAGGGACGCCTGCGCAATGGATTCTGCTGCTGTTGGAGGTGTCAAGGTCGCCACACGGCCAGTCTGTGTTGGCTGATCTGACTGGTTTGACGGTGGTATGGTCTGTGCCATGGCTGGCTCCATGCTGGGTTGCAGCGGTAACTCAAACCAGAAACAGCTACCTTGGCCCTGCGTGGTCTCGACCCCAATTTGCCCGCCCATGCCCACCACCAGGCGCTTGCTTATCACCAGACCGAGGCCGGTGCCACCGAATTTGCGCGAGGTGGACGCGTCGACCTGGCTGAAGTTGGAAAAGAGCCGAGCAAGTGACTCCGGCGCAATGCCAATACCGGTATCAATGATCTCAAACCGCAATCCTGTTGGGATTGTCTTGACTTTGACCTGCACCTCGCCGTTCTGGGTGAATTTAACGCCGTTGCCAGCCAGGTTGAGCAAAATCTGTCGAACGCGCGGTCCATCACCCAAGAAGGTGCCAGCAGCAGCAGGTTCCATCTCAACTTGGAACCCGATCCCCTTTTCCTTGGCCCGAAGCATCAATATGGAGGCGACGCCACCTACCAGGGCATCCACCGAAAACGGATGGCTATCAAACTCCATGTAACCCGATTCGATTTTCGACAAATCAAGTATGTCGTTGATGATGGCCAGGAGCGCCTCACCTGAGATGGCGATATTGCGTACATAACCGCGTTGTTTGCTATCGAGTTGGGTCTCTAATAGCAAATGCGCCAATCCCAGCACCCCATTCATGGGGGTGCGGATTTCATGTGACATGTTGGCCAGAAACTGTGATTTGGCTTGACTGGCGCTCTGGGCGGCCTCGATGGCTTTTTGGTTTGCCTGCACATAGAGCAGCAAAGCGCTGATGGAGATAAGCAACATGCTTCCTGCAGTGGTCAGCAAGAAAAATAGCCAGTATCTTTCAATGTTGAAGCGGGCCAATTGATCCAACGGCTGCAGGGCATGAACGGTGATGCCATCTTCGGGCAGGGTACTGGAGGCCAGCACGACCGGGGCAGTATCGCCCCCAATTCGTACGGCGGAACGATAGTGTTCTTGCTGCCAGGGTGTCAATTCCAGAGGATCAAACTTGCTGCGTCCGTACTGCAATAGTCGCTGTTCAGCCGATAACTTCGTGATGCCGGATCCGGGCAGGTATCTGAATTCAAGTTGCTTGTCTGCGGCCAGGATGATGACGCCATTGGCATCGGAAATCCATGTTGTTGAAAGATTTGTCAATGACGCCAATTTCTCAATATCCCGCTTGACTACGACGGCACCGATAAACTGATTCTTGTCATACACCGGTGCGGCGTAGAACAGGCCCGGTATCTTAGTTTTTCGCCCGACAGCATATTGATGACCTTGCTTGCCCTCGCGAGCTTGCCGAAAATAGGTTCGGTCAGCGTAGTTTGTGCCCACGAAGCTGACAGGCTGATCCGCGTTACTGGCGGCAATGCAATCGCCTGCTGCGTTGACGATCCAAATCACGTCGGCCTTGAGATGCAGGGCCATGACAGCCACCGAACTGTTGAGTTGTTCAAGAATCTTGTCCTGGCTCCAGCGTTGTTTGCGCTGCTCGAACCCCAGTGTTGACGGTGATGTAGTGGAGCCAAAGGGGCGCAACACCGCCAGAGTGTCTTTGTCGCGGGAAACCACTAGCGCAATGCCCTTGAGCACGTCGATGCTGGCGTTGATGTTGCTGGCGTTCTGCTGGGCCTGCTGATTGGCCAGTAGTGACTCCTGCTGGTACAGGTTGTGGCCATGACGCTCGAAATAATAATTGGCACTCAGCCAGGAAATCCCTGCCCATCCAATGATTAACACGCTGACCAACTTGTAATAGCGGCCAAGTGATTGCAGACGGGATTTTCCGACGTAGTTGGCAACGATCGTCACCACGACAATCAAACAGCTTGCCACCAGGACAATGGATGCAAGGAACGCTGGGGCGATGCCGACAGGGGGCGGTGTGGCGTCGCCATCTCGAACAAAGTAGGCGGCAGCCATGGCCGTGTAGTGCATGCCGGAGACGGCCAATCCCATCACTACAGCGCTGACGATGGTCGCCCACTTGTTCCAACGGGTTGGCAAGGACTGCAGGCGAAACCTGGTCCACAATGCCAGCGTGGCAAGGACGATGGCCACCAGAATAGACATCAAAAACAGCCGTGTGTCATAGCGGATAATTCCATCCAGACGCATGGCCGCCATGCCTGCATAGTGCATGGCGCCGATACCGACACCGATCAGCAGGCCTCCCAAGGCGAGTCGTGCTGGTGAGAGAGAGCGGCGACTGATGATTTTGATGGCCAAGGTGCTGGCCAGGATGCCAGGGATGGTGGACAACATGGTGCCGGTGGTGTCGTAGCTGCTGGTGCACGGCAGGCTGAACGCCAGCATGCCCACAAAATGCATGGCCCAGATGCCAATCCCCAGGCACACACCACCAATTGCGGTCCACCAGTGTTGAGTTCGGGTGTTGGTGGTGCTTGCTATGTGCTGCGAGACCAACAGCGCAGCGTAAGAGGCGAAAACCGCAACGGTGACGGAGAGTCCAACCAGCACGGGGTCATAAAAACCCATGTAAAGCAAATTGTCTGGCGGTGCCCTGGAGACAAGATTAAGAAGATTCATGAGAATTTCGTTTCTGAAACCATTATTTTCCGGCTATCAAGTTTTTCTGAAGATACAACACGCTGTCCAACAGATGCTGGCTGAACGGACCACCATGCAACAAAGAAAATTCAAGCGTTTCTTGGATGGCTTTGCTGTTCTTGGCTGGGTGGCGTGGCATGGTACGGGTGGGCGGTGAAGAGGATGAGGGAATTATGCAGAGGGTGCCAGGCGACATCAGGCATGGCCTCGAAGTCTGAAGATGGTTTGCAAGGGGGGCGACTTAGTTAGCTACGAGTTCTGAGCCAATCTTTTCCACAATCTTTATGCTCAATGATTCGGCCCAGACCTGGTAAGCCAACGGACCTGGATGAAATCCATCGTCCACCAGCCCACCAGGCTCTCGACTTACAAAGGGTGCATGCACCAGAGAATCAGGATGGTTACCGATGACCTCCAGTAGTTGTCGATTCATCTCGGCCGCCCATGCTCCCATGAGCCAACGAAGCGGTTGCGGCATGGCCGTGAATTGTTCCATCGGTGGGACTGCACTATGAACCAGAAGGACCGGATCAAACTGAGTTTTAATGGCATTGGTCAAACGGGACTGCCATTGCTTCCAGTTCGAAGGAGCCATCAAGGCCGTCACATCATTGACGCCAATGGAAAGGACGACTACATCAAACTTCTCTACTGGCATCGCCTTGAGCAAGTCAAGCATCCCGCTTGAGTCCAGGCCGCGTTTGGCCACCAACTGCCAGCGAACGGTTTAATGTTTTGCCAATCGCCCTACCAGTTGGCCACTGAGCGCCAATGACTGAGAAGAAGCTCCAACCCCAGCTGCGGCGGAATCCCCCGTGAGTAGCAAGCGAAGTGTCGGCCCTTGGCCCATCTCGCCAGCCCGTTCACCATCAGGCTCTGGCAACCTAGGCGAGACTTTGCGGACATACTTGCCCTGGATCCAAAAAACAGGTGCCAGTATGACCAGAAAACCCAGGCGTTGCCAGTCACGCATGGTGGCTATCCACCCTGCATCTCACCAGACAGCAACGTCACCACACCTGGCTTGCCCTCCCCGACTGAGCGAATCAAGGCATGCGCCACATCTTTTGCCAGGATGGCGCGATAGTTCAAGGGAATGAGTCGGCGAAGTCGGCGCGCCAACATCAGGCCAAGTCCTTCGCCTGCCCTGCCGGGTTGCCCCAGGGCTTCCCTGTCGCCATCCAACAGTGAGGGACGCGCAATCACTAGACTGACCAACCCCATATGGGAGAGCGCCAACTCCATCTCGCCTTTGATTCGGTTGTAGAAAACCGAGGATTTGGCATCGGCGCCCATGGTACTGACTACCCCAAATTTTGTTGCGCCTGCAGACTTCGCGGCGGTGGCCACTGCAAGAACGGCATCCAGATCGATCGCACGAAAGGCAGCCTGACTTCCGGCCACCTTGATCGTCGTGCCCAAGGCAATAAAGCATTCGTCGACCATGGAAAGTTCCGGAAGTGCTGCGAAGTCCACCACATGGCTGCTCAGTTTGGGGTGTTTGGTGGAAAATGACCGACGACCGATACAGTGAACCACGCGAACTGATCTATCTGCCAATAGCTGCTTGAGTATTTCCCTGCCCACAAGGCCGCTGGCTCCCGCCAGCAAAACCGCCCTACCCTTTGTCGTAGCCATCCCCTACTCCATCTTGCGTTAATTTGATTTGACCTGATTGCGCGATATTCAGTGCCGCTCAGTGCTGAATTACAACAAAAAATCAATCTCACGTAGATGGTCCTCGAGGACTCGAGCGCATTTAAACCTGAACAGCATCATCGGGCGACGATGGCCATCAACATGTCTATTTCCGTTTGTTGCACTCTTCCAACGACCCATCGTGAAATTGCAAAAACTGCAACACAAAAAACACCTGCAGCGGTACAGTCACGCCCCTGCTCAGCCAAATATCATTTCACATTCACTTTTCAGTAATGATATTTACGTGACTGCCTGAGTTTTTCCTGTCCTTGGCGGCGCCTGGTGATTCGCACCGGTTAGCTCACTGAACTGCCATCGCGTTGCGCTGCGCACAAGAACAGCCCGCAAAAGCTGGCCCAGATTGACACGCTGGAGCTGGTACGGCAACCTGACCCGCTGACGGAAATTGTGAGGTTGCCTCTAGCAGTTTAGCCAGTGAAATCTCTTCCTCTTTCAGCATTTCAGCCAGACCCATTGCAAGGTCTTCAATCTCTTGTGTAACTGATTCCTTTTCCATTTTTAGCTCCTTTTGAAAGACTCAACTATCCCCCCTTTTCCATTTTTTTGGATGGCGACAACGACCCCTCAAACGGTCAAAACCTCCATCACACTTTTTTTACGCGCTGAATTTCAGGCCACAACCTCCCCTCTTGTCGAACCTGTGCAAATTTTGCACAGGTTGCACTTTCCGTAAAAGTTCTCCATCATTGAAGAAAAACGACCACCCCCGCGCCAGTGCCAACACAAGCCAGAACCAGCCGATTTCACCGTACATCACCCACCGGGCAGGAAAGGAAAGCAGGTTGATTTAAATGCTCACATTGACTGTTACACGGTTAACGGGTAAACTAGACGCATGGCAATTCAAGGTTTTTCATGCGTTGACACGCAAGCGTTGTTTGAATTGGGCAAAAGTGCCAGATTCGCCAACATAAAGAAGGTCGCAGAACGCAAGCTGGTGCAGCTCGATGCGGCCCCTTCTGTGAACTTCATGAAGGCCCCGCCCGGTAACGACCTCAAAGAGTACGACGGAGCCTGGCATGTACGAATCAATGATCAGTGGAGGCTGACGTTCAAGTGGGGGAATAGTGGCCCGTTTGACGTGTTGATTGAAGACCCGCACTAGGGCAAGGTTTTGATTTGAAATCATTGGAGTGCAACATGTTTAAGAATGGTATGCGTCCCGTCCACCCCGGAGAAATTCTGCTGGAGGACTACATCAAACCCATGGGCATCAGTGTTCGCGCCCTGTCGTTGGCTCTGCATGTGCCATATTCGCGGCTGCGCGAAATCGTTGATGGCAATCGCGGTGTGTCGGCGGATACGGCCCTGCGCCTGGAGCGCTATTTCGGCAGCGAGGCCCAAGGGTGGCTGAATCTGCAAGCGGCCTATGACCTGCGGGTAGCTCAAAAGCTGAGTGCCAAAGTCATTTACGAAAAGATTTCTCCGTTGGCGATGGCTGCATGACCATGGGTGATTCGGTGGAGCCGGTTTGATGGATGAAGCGGAAATTTTCCTTGCCTCCTGTCCAACCGGCTGTTTCTCCCCCTCGTGTAGAGGGGGCCGGGGGGTTAGCAGCCAGGAGCCGTAGGCGGGCGGCACGCCTGAGAGTTGGACACGTAGTGCCAACTCTCAGGGGGTCCAATGCGCCCCCCTCTGGGGCAATCGCGGTAGAGACACCCATTACTGGGCGCCCCCCGCACAGATCCGTACTTGCCCAATTCGGGCATACGGCTCCTACCTCGAGTGTTTGACGGCAAAGCGCTGTTGCGGCCATGGATGAAGGATTCTTGGGGTGGGAAGCGGTGAACGCTCGAGCGTGACAGCGTCTGATGGGCAACTTGACCATCAGCTTCTAGCAAGCGTTTGATCGTGTCCCTCCGACATATCTGCATGTATTAGCGGCATGAGTTCGATATTGTCTGTCTGCAGTGCAACATTCAAGGAGATAGGCTATGAATGTGATGACAGAGGTCTCG
>CAIVHU010000271.1 GCA_903905735.1 uncultured beta proteobacterium | reverse complement strand
CACCCAGTGGGATATCGTCTCCAGGGCTGTGCCCGCACCCCGCGCGGTCTTTGAGCAACTCATTGTGCAGGCCGCGCAGGCGCCGCTCCTGCACAACGATGACACGCCCATGAAGGTGCTCAGCCTGATGGCCGAGCGTGCGGCCATCTCCAAGATGGTGATTGCGTTGGCAGAGAGTATCGGACTGACGGTTATCGCAGAAGGGGTGGAGACCACGGACCAACGGGACTTTCTGGCCAGTCAGGGCTGCCATGCCTATCAGGGCTTTCTGTCTAGTCGCCCTTTGCCACTCGATGAGTTTGAGGCGTTTGCTGAGCGGGCCGCTTAGGCAGATACTTTTGTCACCTATTTGAAATTGCTCAAAGCTGCTGTATCGATCAATTGGGCCGGTCGCGCGAAGACCTGTCCGAATTGGACTTCTCACTGTTGCCGACGTTCAAATTCCCAGATAACTGATGACTGGGTTCAGCCCAAAGGGCGGAAGGCAAATGGCCGGACCGTGGGCGGTTCTTTACCACGCGACTTGCGCTTTGCAGGGGGTTCAGAATCGAGACCGCGGCGTTCGTGAATATCTTGAGTGATGGCCAGACTCAGGTCATATTTTTTCCGCTTTTCAAGGTCTGACAACACAGCGTAGGCGCGGTTAATGTTCAACATCCTCTCTCCCGCGTCATCAGAGTCCGGGTTTTTGTCTGGATGATCGTGTTGAGCAAGGCAGCGGTAGGCGGCCCGGATCACGACAATGCTGGCGCTCGGACTGACCTCAAGCGTCTCGTAAAAAGATTTCATAGAACTCCTATTTGACCTCTCCCATTTCCGGGTGAAGAATTGGGAACACAGTCATTTGGTAGGGGTACATGAATCTGTTTTTGTCGATCCCACAGGCCGAGCCTCACACACCGGTGCTTCTCCAACGTTTCTGCTTGACCGTGTGACGCCCCTATACCAACGCACTCTGCATAACTAGCCCTGCCAAGACCCATAGTTCGGGCAACACGCTGCTGACCGAACTTGCCTAGTATCAGACCGCTATCGAAGGCAAATACCAGCTTGCCGCCTCATGGTGTGCATTCTTGGCACGCCCACTTTGGCACAGTCTTTACAAAGCATAACCATAGAGGTTTCTGTTGTTCAGGGCTATGAATGCGCATTTCATTAATGAGCTTGCTGACCTTGGCTACCGAAATTCCCGATGAGACTGGCGCTACTCCGAACTGCTCGCGCGCCACATCATTTTTGCGACGACAACAACACGACTTGCCCAACTTGGAGTCATGGACCTTCTTTGAGGTCTGCGCACCTGGGCCTTGACATACGTTGCCCGACCACTGATTTCCACAGCATGCGCAGCGCGGTCAAAAGCCATCGTGCCATGCGCAGTGGCTTGCCTTGTATCACCAGCTTCGTGAAACTGCGCCGCTTGCCGATGGTGCTCAACGGACTTTTCAAGTTGTACCATGGCCTCACGATGAAGGAACTGCGGGGTACTTGAATCAACGGTATCAGCAGCGCCTGTGTCGTTCATTGTGATGCCTGAGTTGGTGTTCTGGCAATCGTACGTATGCAACGGCGAGTGGTCAGTGTGCTGTCGCACAAACAAGTTGTGTTAACGTGAAATACAGCACATAACAAAATACGCCGCAACCTGCTATGTAAAGACACGGCATGGTGGAAGCATAGCGCAATATTTCATGATTCGGGGTGGTGCGTCCTGCACCATGAGAGTTAGCCGCGACATTGCGT